>CAYWZR010000011.1:0-21789 GCA_964462885.1 uncultured Nitrospirota bacterium | reverse complement strand
ATCCAATTCAAAGCTGAGCGCGAAAAACGCAAGTTATTTTGTGACAAGCCCTTATTTCCGGTTTACCGGACCAAAAGCGTATCCCCGACGAACTTCCTCCTTACTTTTAAGGATCATTGCTGTTGCTGTGGAGGGCATTGTTTTGATAATCTGAGCTTTGCCTATCTTCTCACCATGGAACTGTTTTTCAGGCTTGGAAATCGAAAGAATATCTCCAATAGCCAGGCCATCATCTGCACCCTGGTCAAGATAAACTATTTCATATTCTCCAACAAACCCTTTCAACTCGTTTGTCGCAATTACGTAACCGCTAATATTAGGGGTTCGCGATTTTTTGCTCACAAGAACAGCTTCCAGTTCGTAGTACTCTCCGAGAATCGAACCCGGCTCAATATAATTATATGAATGTGTAATCTTTGCAACACTTACATCTTCCTGATGGCCTGTTATCTCTAAAGAACCCAAAACACTGTAGAGAATGCCTACGTATGCTCCGGTGACAGGATGGTATACATCTTGAATTTTACGGTAAAGTGAGAAGCTTTTGCCCTTAGTAGAACCATTCGCAGTTACGTAAACGATATCATTTTTGCCAAGAAGCTGTTTTCCACTGGGCGAGCCGACAATAGTGTTTAACCCTGGCAGATCATCAGAAATAAACCCAGCTGCCGCTATAAAATCCGGTTTGGCCAGGTAGACTGATGTTGTAACCTCTACGGGCTTATGAGCTGACAGGGGTGCAGGTACTGGCTTTTGTGGTGGCGGAGCTACGACTGGCACTGGAGCTGGAGCCGATGCTTTTACAAGTTTCCGGTACTTGGGCTTTAACAGATCGAGGGGGATTTTAATTACTTGTCCCGGATAAATAAGATCTGCGTTGGCGATTTCCGGATTTATCTGCCAGACCTTGGGCCATGAGAAAGGATTCTCCAATCTTTCTATTGCTATTTCCCAAAGTGTGTCTCCCTTCTGGACAGTGTACTTTTCATATTGATAGATGGACAATTCAGAAGGAGCCGTTCCCGGAGATGAAGGTTCTGTTGCTGCTTCCTTAAGGGGATTTCCTTCAGAAAGATCAGCTGCCCAAGACGGCAGGGAAAAAAACAAAAGAAGGGCTAATAAAGACATGTATTTCATACGAAGACTCCTGTTCTACTGCAAACTCACTCCTATTCTATTAAAGAATAACCTATCTGATTATTTTATTGTTGTCAAGCTTTTACCCTGGCTTTTCCTATTATAATCACAGGAATATTTGGTTCAAGTGGGTGGCTCGAAATGAAAAACTCCTTGTTGCTCGGCCCTCAAATTGGTCCGTCAATCCGGATAGGGAATTACTTCGTTAACAACAGGCTTTATCGGCGGTGAGTCGCATTTGAGATCACTGGGGAGAATTATTTCCCGTATGTTCTCGTTTCCGATAAAGATAAATTTGCATGGAATTCCGTCCGGATCATCTTTTTCCGTCCAATAAGCTCCAAGGTCTTTTGTAATGCCAAGACTCTTTTGGTGTGTTCTGCAGAACACAGGATGGTGTGGCGATGATAATGTTCCATCACGAAACTTGTAGATACAGGCCATATCCATTAAAGAAACACGGTCGTGGGCCTGCTCTTCCGTGGGTGTTTTTGAACAGTGTGCGGAAAATATAATAACTAGAACCAACAAAAGAGCCTTAAGAAAATGTCTGCCTGCTTTTTTATTCGGCCATTTTTTATGCAAATATGTTCTTAAAGTCATTGATTCATCTCTAGTTAAAAGGTTTTTTCTTTTATAGCCGGTCGAAGATGTGGTACGTAATCCTCAATTGTATTGGTGCGAGAGGGGGGACTCGAACCCCCACAGCCAAAGCCGCCAGATCCTAAGTCTGGTGCGTCTGCCAATTCCGCCACCCTCGCTTGCTCTACTACAAATATGAACGAAATCCGGGTTCTGAGTCAATGGAAGCTTTTAGTTTAAGACACAGTCGAGTGACCGTCATTAGGAATTATTAACAATAGCTTAACAATAAATCACCAGAGAAAACATTTATTAATCAAAGGGATGTGCATCTTTAATTTGCGTTTGATAAAAAGCTCAATAAAAACCCTTGACATACACAACATATTGTGGTTTCATCTCTAAGGCATCTATATAGAGTGTTTAATCACTTCCTTGTCATTTGAAAATGACATTGGTGTCAAACTTATTCCATATACAGCTAGTATTTTTAGGGGAAAAATTATGAAAAGTGCCACGCCTGCAAACTTGGGATTAACAAGTAACGCTATGAAAGTACTCGAGAAACGATATCTGCGCCGCGACAAAAGTGGAAAGGTGACAGAAACCCCGCTTGATATGTTTAAACGCGTTGCCCGCACTATTGCCAGAGCTGATCTTCTTTACGATAGGCCTTTGGCCGAGGTTCAGGTGTTGGAGGAAAGGTTTTTCGATCTAATCTCATCTACCGAGTTTCTTCCAAACAGTCCAACCCTGATGAATGCCGGTAGGAGGCTTGGACAGTTATCTGCATGTTTTGTTCTGCCTATTGATGACTCCATGGATTCGATTTTCGATGCTGTAAAAAATGCGGCTATGATTCATAAGTCTGGCGGAGGTACAGGTTTCAGCTTCTCCAGGCTACGGCCCTGTGGCGATGTGGTGGGTTCAACCAAGGGAGTTTCATCCGGACCACTGTCGTTTATGACGGTTTTTGATGCTGCCACAGAAACCATCAAACAGGGTGGTACGCGGCGCGGCGCCAACATGGGTATCTTGCGCGTTGATCATCCTGATATTCTGCAATTTATTACTGCCAAGGACAGCAATACCAAGCTTAATAACTTCAACCTGTCAGTTGCCATTACCGAGGAGTTCATGAAGGCTGTTGACTCTGATGGAGACTACGACCTGTTGAATCCGCAAAACGGAACTGTTGCAAAACAGATCAGTGCCCGCAAGGTATTTGATCTTATCGTAGATCATGCCTGGAAAAACGGCGAGCCTGGGATAATTTTTCTTGACAGGATTAATGCCTGCAATCCCACTCCTGCTGCTGGAGAGATTGAGTCGACCAATCCCTGTGGCGAACAGCCGCTTCTACCTTACGAATCCTGTAACCTTGGGTCTATCAACCTGGCCCGTATGGTTAGTAACGGGGCGGTGGATTACGAGAAATTAACGGCAGTGGTTCATGATGCGGTTCATTTTCTGGATAATGTTATTGAAATTAATAAATATCCTCTTCCTAAAATCGAGGAGATGACCAAAGCCAATCGAAAGATCGGACTGGGTGTAATGGGCTGGGCTGATATGCTGATCCAACTCTCGATACCTTATAACTCGGAAGAGGCACATAAACTGGCTGGCGAGGTTATGAGTGTTATTCAGCAAGAGGGTAGAAAAGCTTCTGAGGCCCTGGCAGATGTACGTGGTGATTTTCCAAATCATCAATTGAGTGTCTTTGCAGGCAAGCAGAAGATGCGTAATGCCACGATAACCACTATTGCACCAACAGGCACGCTCTCGATAATCGCCGGATGCTCAAGTGGCGTAGAACCTCTTTTTGCCGTCTCCTTTGTGCGTAATGTTCTTGAAGGCACAAAAATGGTGGAGGTAAATCCATGGTTCGAGTCTGCTGCCAGGGAGCGGGGGATTTGGTCCAGAGACCTTATAGAACGTATTTCTGAAAGCGGAAGTATTCATGATTTTGACGAAATTCCTGAAGAGATGAAGACTGTATTTGTAACCGCGCATGATATTTCTCCAGTAGATCACATAAAAATGCAGGCAGCTTTTCAGAAGTACACCGATAATGCTGTTTCTAAAACAGTGAATTTCCCATATAGCGCTACACACCAGGATGTGGAAGAGGTTTATCGCCTTGCCTACAGTCTAAGTTGTAAAGGTGTAACGGTTTACCGCGATGGTTCACGTGAAGAGCAGGTTCTCTCCACCGGTTCATCCGGGCAAGCAGCTTCGACAATCTTGCCTCCAACTACGGTTGATGGCAAAATAACACCCAAAAGCCGCCCAGGTGTTATGCGTGGAGAAACCCGAGTGCTCAAAACAGGCTGTGGTAATCTTTACGTTACAATTAATGAGGATGAGGATGGTAATCCTTTTGAGGTTTTTACTCGAATGGGCAAAGCCGGTGGCTGTGCCGCAAGTCAGGCCGAGGCGATTGGAAGGCTGGTATCGATGGCATTTAGATCAAACATAGAGCCAGCAGAGATTGTTAAACAACTTAAGGGAATAAGCTGTCACAGCCCGTCATGGAGTGAAGGAGGCCGAATTCTTTCCTGTTCTGACGCAATTGCCACAGCCATGGAATGTTTTATAAATCGAGGAGTAGTAAATAATACCGCTGAAGTGGCTCATCACAGAGGCCCTGTTATGAATCATGGTGCATGCCCAGAGTGTGGTGGCGCTGTTGAGCACGAAGGCGGCTGTGCTGTCTGCCGGAGTTGCGGTTTTACAAAATGTGCCTGAATATGCCTGGTTTTTAGCATTAGGGGTGGGTTTAAAATTCACCCCTAATGCAGATAAAATTCGGTAAAATAGACTCTGTCCATAAATTCAGTTTCTCTACCTGTCATTCCGGCAGTCCTTAAGCCGGAATCCAGTCTTTTCAATGAGTTCTGGATGCCCGATTAAAGACTTCGGGCATGACAAAAATAAAAAAGGCAATTTATGGACAGGCTCTAAATAGACCCCTTTAGCCCTTTAATAATAGCCGGAGTTATCACTTGTCATAACCAGCCACGCCAAGCCAAACAGGATTGGTACACTCATAGCTAGAGTATTTAATGCAATAAATCGCCAGCCCTTGCCATTTCTTTGAAACATAAATAAACCAATTACAGAGCCGACAGTAATTGATATTAATGGCAAATAGGGTATCTCAGCATACTGCCATCCAACCAGGACGATGCTGCCTAGCAGGCTAACCGACAGAAAAGATGCTTCTGCGTTAAGAGTTAGTCTCTCCTTCTGGCTTATTTGGCTTATAAGCTCATGTAGTGCAAAGCCGCCAAGCGCAGCGGCTAGCGCTCCGGTTAGCTGTCCGATAAGCATACTTCCACCCAGGGCTGCTACAAGTGCAAAGCCAGCGCTGGTCATTGATAGTGGAATCGATTTATTGCCAGTGGGGTGAAGTACAAGCAGTCCGGTTCCAACCCAGATAATCAGAAAAAGAGTCAATTCAGCAGCCAGTAACGTGCTGAAGCTGTAATGAAGAATCGGCCAGGAAAGTAGAAGAATGCTTACGCTAAAAGCAGAAAACAGAACAATTAACTTCTTGCCTGGTCCTGCTTTCTGGATATTGATAACAGCTATAACGGCAAATGAACCTATTCCGATAAACCCAATCCATCCGACTGCTTGTGCAGGTGGAAGTGAGGGGATTCCTGCAATCCACAGGTAAGAGGGTATATATGCCAGAAGTAAGCCCAGACCGCTTTTCCACCCATACTTCTGTCCGATTTGCCTTGGAAGTGAGGCCAGGATGAGAGCCAGTACAAGTGGTAGCAGGCTGGAAAGAATGAGTTTTAATTGCATACTCATAACATAAAAACCTCCGGGCCGCTATTTTTTACTGTTTGATTGCCTCAATATTAAGCGTAATATCAATTTTGTCACCAACACCACCAAGCATATATTTCATACCGAAATTACTGCGTTTAATAGTAACTTTTGCCTGATAGCCGGCCCGATATCCACCCCATGGGTCTTTGCCGGCGCCTATGGGGGTTACTGTAAAACTCACAGTGTTAGTCTTGCCGTGCAGAGAAAGATCGCCGGTTAAGCGCACGGGTTCACCCGCAGCATTGTACTCAACCTTCCGGGAGACAAATCGCATGATGGGAAACTGCTTTGTATCAAGAAAGTCCGGTCCGCGCAGGTGCTTGTCACGTTTTTCGTTATAGGTGTCTACGCTGGCGGTTTTAACAACTACTTCAACCTTTGAATCTTTTCCAGGGGCTAATTTTATCTTGCCTTCAAAATCATTGAAGCGGCCTGCCGATACGCTGATACCAAGGTGGCTTATGCTGAATAGTACAGAAGAATGTTCCGGGTCAATTTTGTAAGAGCCTGCGGCGGCAGTTTCTGCATTTACAGTGGGAACTAGTAAGGTGCCCCATACGAAAAACATTGTGACAAGGGTGCAGATAGTCATTGCTTTCATCTGTTTCATAGTTATTACAAGTCTCCTTTTCGGTGTTAAAGCGGTACAATCACCGCTAATTTAAAAACATTATATATTTGTTTTTACAACAATGCGAACTTATTTCAGGCCAGTCCGCTTTACCTTCAATTCCGGTCTTTTTAAAAAGATCGATCAAAAGACAAAGAGGTAGCCCGACAACGTTATTGTAACAACCGTTAAAGGATCTGATCAGAAAACTTCCTTTACCCTGTATGGCATAAGCGCCCGCTTTGTCAAAGGGTTCTCCGGTATTGATATATTCCAGAATACTTTTTTCTGAAACCTTGTCGAATTTTACTTTGGTAACCTTATATCCGGTTTCCTGTACACTTTTCTCACTATTAATTACTGCAATAGCCGTAATGACATTGTGGCTTTTTCCATTAAGGCGGCAGAGCATCTCAAAGGCCCGCTCTTTGTTTTCCGGCTTTCCCATTACTTTTCCGTCAATCTCCACTGTCGTGTCTGCTCCGATAACTGTGTATTTTTTTTCAATGCGTGTAATCGCCTCCGCCTTTAAAAAAGCCATATTTCGGGTGAAAGTTACAGGTTTTGATTGTTCGTCTATTGTTTCGTCTATATCTGCTGGTAGGGTCTCAAAAACAAGACCCAGGCGCGCAAGAAGCTCAACTCTTCGCGGAGATCCGGATGCAAGAATGATCTTTGTTTTTTTCATATGCCGCTTGCTTTCAACTGGCCGCAGGCGGCCATGATGTCCAAACCCCGGCTGTTTCGTACAACACTGACAAAACCTGCATCAAGCAAAACTTTCTGGAAGCGGCGAACATTTTTTTCGTCAGGGCTTCTAAAGTTTGAACCAGCATAAGGATGGAAGGGAAGAAGGTTAATCATACAGGGAATTTTTTCAAGAAGTCCGGTCAGCCTGGTAGCCTCTTTCAGCGAGTCGTTCACACTGTCTATGAGGACATATTCTATAACGACCTTCCGTCCATTCTTGCAATACGTATGTAATGTGTTTAACAGTTCATCCATAGGATACTTACGGTTTATCGGCATGATACGGTTTCTGGTATCGTTGTCTGTAGCGTTAAGGGAGATGGCCAGGCCAATGTCGAGGTTTTCCTGTATCATGCGTTCGATCCCTGGGATGATACCGGATGTGGAAAGAGTGATCTTTTTGCCGGGGATATTAAGTCCGCGGTGATCAGTAGCTGTTTTGAGAAACTTTTTGACGTTGTCGAAATTATCAAGCGGCTCGCCGCATCCCATAAGTACAAGATTGGTTAACGTTTTTTTGGCTAACTGATTTCCGGTGTTTTTTTGTACTGCAAGAACCTGTCCCAGCATTTCGGCAGAAGAAAGATTGCGTATAAATCCGCCTGCGCCGGTAAGGCAGAAACGGCAGCCTGACTGGCAACCGACTTGTGTGCTGATGCAGAGGGTAAGGCGGGAGCGCTCAGGAATGAGAACTCCTTCAACAAAATCCACCTTAGAGCTTGAGGTCTCAGTGCTATGAAATCTGTAGAGGAGTTTTTCGGATCCGTCTTTTGAAACAAGATGTTTTTCTATCGTTACTTCTGAAATCGAAACCCGCTTTCTAATTTTTTCTCTAAGCGCGCCGGCTATATGGATGTTGTCTATTGATTCGGTTCCGTGCCGTAGGACGGATTTAGCCAGCACTGCCCCCTGATAGATAGTCCCTCCTGCTTTTACGCAAAGGTCGGTAATTTCATCAGGGGTTAAATCTCTAAGGTCGGTCAATTCAAGGCATCCGGAAAGGCCTCTTCATATTTTAATTGAAAGGTTATGAGTTTTTCATACTCGGAAATTTCCAGTGCCTGGGCAGCGTCGCAGCGCAGATTCTTGCGCTCCTGGTTGTCATGCATAACCTCTACCATTGTTCCATTTACGCCGTAAGCGGTTGCTGCTTTGAACTGATACTGAACCAGCTTATCAATTCCGCTTGAATGCGAAGGATCGACAACCACGGGCAGGATGGTACGTTCTTTAATTGTAGGTATGACATCTAAATCAAGATGAGAGCGGTTATAATCTCCGTGGACCGTAGATTTTACTCCGCGTTCGCATAGGATGATTTTTTTATTGCCCTGGTTTGCTATATATTCCGCGGCATCCAGCCATTCCTCCAGAGGTGCGGCAACTCCTCTTTTGTAAAGCACAGGTTTTTTCTGTTTTCCAACCTCTTCCAGTAGGTAGAAATTCTGGTAGTTTCTGGTGCCAAGTTGTACCATGTCTGCGTGCTCCGAGACCTCACGAACCATTTGTACAGACATAACTTCGGTAACATATGGTATCCCTGTTTTCTGGCGCACCATGTCAAGGTAATCAATGCCCTTCATGCCAAGTCCCCGAAAGTCGGTAGGGCGGGTGCGTGGTTTAAAAGCGCCACCTCGCATAATCATGCGGTCTGTTATGTTATATTTGTCGCCGAGCCTCTTTAGCTGGTCTGCTATTTTGGTCACTTGGTCTTTGGATTCCACAGCGCACGGACCTGCTATGAAAATGTAATGTCCGTCGCCGATCTTTCTTACGTGTCCGTCTGGACCTTTCACCTTTATGACATTTCTGGGTTTTTCCAGTATTGAATCGTCCGTACCTTTTGCTATACGATTTATGGTTTTATACCGGCTGGAAACTCGCCATGCCTTAACAATTCCTGGAAATGCTTTAAGGTGGTCCTCCGAAAGCTTTGAGGTGTCTCCATCCACGGCTATCACGTTGTAAATATCACCGTAGATTACTTCTGGCCTGCAACCTGCCTTTTTTATCGCATCCTTTACGTCTTTAAGATATTTTTTGTCTTTTTCTAGTTCTATTATCATTTTTTTCTTCCCCACCTTTATTTATGACAAAATTTATATGATATTCGGTAAAAAAGCCTATTAATTTTAGCAGATTCAATTGTAATTATTCAGCATTTGACATAAAGGTTAGTATAAATTCTATCATAATTCCGTACAATGAAAACCTGGATACTTGCAATTACCGGCGCTAGTGGCGCAGTTTTAGGCATCCGTGTTCTAGAGGAACTTCTTGCTAAAGGCAGTAAGGTTCACGTGCTTATATCATCCCAGGCATTCGGGATAATACATGACGAGACCGGCTTAGATTTCCGCGGGGAAACAGATGCCGATACACAGAAAGCCCTAAGCAGAGCCTTTAAAAGCGATAATGTTTTTTTTCATTCGGAAGGAAACCTTTACGCTCCGATATCCAGCGGTTCCTACAAGACTGCTGGCATGCTGATTGTCCCCTGTTCCATGAAGACACTGGCAGCGATAGCATATGGTTTTGCAGATAGCATAATCACCAGGGCCGCAGATGTCTGCCTAAAGGAAGGCCGCTCATTGCTGCTGAGTCCGCGCGAGATGCCCTTTAGCGCTATTCACCTCGAAAACATGCTGCGGCTTGCGCGCCTGGGAGTAAAAATAGCGCCTCCGGTACCGGCTTTTTACCAGAAACCCGAATCTTTGGAGGATATCGTAAATTTTGTAGCCGGTAAAATCCTGGATGCGGTAGGAGTGGAAAATAACCTGTTCAACAGGTGGGGTGGAAAGAATTAATCCGTCCGTAAGTAGTTGCAGTGTACACCAAGTCTGTATTAAGCTTATCTCATGATTCAGTACGCTATTAACCCCTTTTTCATTCAGACTAAACAGGCAAAACCGATTAATGCATAGATTGAGATTTACAACAGCCGGGGAATCGCATGGTCGGACCCTTTGCGGTATTATCGAGGGAGTTCCATCTAATATGAAACTTTCCGCAGACGATATAAACCGCGATCTTGCGAGAAGGCAGAAAGGCTACGGTCGTGGAGGAAGAATGATGATCGAGTCGGATAGCGTCCAGATTCTCTCGGGTGTCAGGTGGGGAGCTACGCTTGGAAGTCCAGTCTGTCTGCTGATAGAAAATAAGGACTGGCCAAACTGGGAAAAGGGCATGTCAATAGATGAAGCTGATGCCGGTTCGATTGATCCGGTTTTACGACCGAGACCGGGGCATGCCGATCTTGCTGGCGCTCTTAAGTATGATCATGACGATGTGCGCAATGTGCTTGAGCGTTCCAGCGCGCGAGAGACTGCTATGCGGGTGGCGTTGGGCGCGGTTGCTAAAGCATTTCTTGCTGAAATAGGAATCAGAGTTTATAGCTATGTACTTGAAGTCGGTCCGGAAAAGGCGGACTTAGAATTTTTTTTTACTGATACAAACCCGGAGAACCCTTCTGATAATTTTTCTAATAAATTTTTTGATAATCTTTTTGACAAGGCTGAGGCCTCGGAACTGCGTTGTCCGGATGGCGATGCCTCAGAGAGGATGAAGTACGAAATAGACCTGGCAGTTAAAAAAGGATATTCGCTTGGTGGTGTTTTTGAAGTTGTGGCCACAGGAGTTCCCCCAGGTCTTGGAAGCCATGTTCAGTGGGACAGAAGGTTAAATGCGAGGCTGGCCAAGGCGATCATGGGGATTCAGGCAATAAAGGGTGTTGAGGTGGGTCTCGGCTTTGAAATGGCCCGGCGTCCTGGCTCCAAAGTAATGGATGAAATTTTTCACGGACCTGAGGGCTATTACAGAGAAACGAATAATAGTGGAGGCATAGAGGGAGGAATGTCAAACGGCATGCCGGTTGTTCTGCGCGCGGCCATGAAGCCTATTCCTACGCTTCGGCGTCCTCTTAAATCCGTTAATATCCAAACTCATGAGCCTATGGAGGCTGCCTACGAACGATCAGATGTCTGTGCGGTTCCGGCTGCTGCTGTTGTGGGGGAAGCCATGATGGCTCTGACACTTGCAGACGAGGTTCTTATTAAATTTGGCGGCGACTCGGTTGCAGAAGTAAAAAGAAACATGGAAAACTATTTAAACACGTTGTAACTGCTCAATACTGTAGGGCTTATTGCAATAAGCATCTATTATTATACTCTTTCATGAACATTATTCTTGTTGGATTTATGGGGTCTGGGAAAACTGCGGTTGGCCTGGAGTTAAGCCGTATTACGGGCTATTCGTTTGTAGATACCGACGATATTATTGTTGAGGTTGAGGGCGACAGTATCTCGTCGATATTTAAGAAGAAGGGTGAGAAGTATTTCCGCGAGCTCGAACAAAAGGTTGTTCTTGAGATCGCCTCACGCACAGATGTAATCATATCAACCGGTGGTGGTGTGATGAAGAACACCGACAACGTGAAAATTCTTCAAAATAGCGGGATTCTCATCTGGCTTAAAACCGAGCCTGAAATCATACTGAAAAGAACAATGAGCGATGGCGGAAAACGTCCACTACTTAACGTAGAGGAACCGCTATTGGAGATAAATAAACTCCTTAAAAACCGCAGTCCATTGTACAGCCGTGCCGATACTTTTATCGATACCAGTTACATTACGGTGGGCGAGGCAGCACAGGATATCTGCGATAGGCTGGCTCTTGGGTGCAAGTCTGTCCAAGTGAAACCCGGTGGAGTGGATGAAAAAGAAAAAAACTACGAAATCTTAATCGGCAGAGGTACATTGCACGGGCTTGGAGCCAGAATTCAAGAGCTCCGTCCAACGCAAGTGGCTGTTGTGTCGAATCCAACGGTTTTTGCACTATATGGAGACCAGGTTGAAAGCTCGCTTAGCGCTTACGGAATCAAGCCGAGGCGCATTGTTATCCCGGACGGCGAAGAGTATAAGGATGTCCTCTGGCTCTACAAAATCCTAGGTGAACTCCTGTCAGCACGGTTTGATCGAAAAAGCCTTGTTGTTGCCCTAGGCGGCGGGGTGATAGGTGATATCACTGGTTTTGCAGCAGCTATATATATGCGTGGGATACGGTGTGTACAAGTACCTACTACTCTTCTTGCCCAGGTGGATAGTTCTGTTGGTGGCAAGACTGGTATAAATCACCAGCTGGGAAAAAATATGATTGGGGCCTTTTTTCAGCCTTCTCTTGTGGTTATGGATCAGAATGTTCTGGAGAGTCTGCCCAAGAGAGAACTTAGGGCTGGGTTGGCCGAAATCATTAAGTACGGTGTAATTTGGGACAGAGAACTTTTCGAGACAATTGAGAGGGAAAAAGAAGATATTTTTAACCGTGGCCCATCACTTGATAAAATTATTGTAAGATCCTGCCAGATTAAGGCGGAAGTTGTTGCAGAGGATGAACGGGAGTCAGGTCTGCGGGCGATCTTGAATTATGGTCATACGGTCGGGCATGCCTTAGAGACCCTAACAGGTTACAAACGTTATCTGCATGGTGAGGCAATAGCCATTGGGATGTGCGTGGCTGCTGACCTTTCTGTTTGTCTAAAACTTCTTGGTAAAAGCGAAGCCGATGCCATACGTGGATTGATCAGCAGCTATGGGTTGCCTGTGGCGATTCCTGAAGATCTGACTCCGGACATGTTGATTGAAGCTATGGCTCTTGACAAAAAAACCGTGGGAAACATTCTTAAGTTTGTTCTGCCCACATCTATCGGAAGTGTCAGAATTGTGGAAGGGATATCTGAGTTTGAGATAAGTAAAACTCTAAGGGTTTCAGGTGGATAAACTAAAGACTAAAAACCTCAATGGAGGTGTTAGGGTATTACGGGCGGACACAAAGAAGTTTGCAGGTTTCCTGGAGAGCCTTGAGTGCCGCGGGGTGGGAAGCTCCGGCGATGTTGAAAGCCGGGTCAGTCAGATAATAGGCGATGTAATTCGGCACGGAGATAGCGCTGTCCGACGCTACACCGAGCAGTTTGACAACGTACGGCTGCGCAGTCTCAGAATACCAAAAACAGCAATCAAAAAGGCCTGGAATTCAGCCGAAAAAAAGGCTGTCCAGGCTATCGAAAAATCCGCAGAAAGAATAACGGCCTTCCATGCGCGCCAGAAAGAAGAATCATGGTCTTTTAAGGACAACGGCGCTCTCATGGGACAGCTGATACGTCCTCTTGAACGGGTTGGTGTTTACGTCCCCGGCGGCAAAGCCTCGTATCCCTCATCAGTTCTTATGAACGTAATTCCGGCTCAGACGGCCGGAGTGGACGAAATATTAATATGTGTACCGATGCCAGGAGGCCAAATTAATCCGTACGTTTTGGTGGCGGCCGATATACTTGGTGTGAAAAAAATCTTCGGAATCGGTGGCGCACAGGCTGTTGCTGCTATGGCTTACGGCACGCGAAGCCTGCCAAAGGTGGATAAAATCGTCGGTCCCGGCAACATTTATGTTGCCACTGCCAAGCGCATGGTTTTCGGCGCTGTTGATATTGATATGATTGCAGGACCAAGCGAGATTCTGATAATAGCTGATGATACGGCTGACCCTGGTTTTGTCGCAGCTGATATGCTGGCGTAGGCCGAGCATGACGAGATAGCATCTGCCATGCTGCTGACACCTTCAAGGGCTCTTGCAAAACAGGTAAACCAAGAACTGATACGCCAGATAAAAAAACTTCTGCGAAAAGAGATTGCCTCTAAATCACTCGAAAATTACGGAGCTTCTATTATTACTTCTGATCTTGAGGAGGCGGTTTGTATTGCCAACCGCATTGCGCCCGAGCACCTTGAGGTTATAACCGAAAATCCTGAAAAACTTCTTCCCGGAATAAGAAACGCAGGTGCCGTATTTCTAGGTCCTTGGACACCAGAGGCGCTTGGGGATTATGCGGCAGGTCCTAACCACACACTTCCCACAGGAGGTAGCGCAAGGTTTTTTTCTCCGCTAGGGGTTTATGATTTTATCAAGAGATCAAGTCTGCTTTCTTTTACTAAAGAGGCGTTTGGCTCTCTATCAGACACGGTGCAGACCATTGCTTGTCTTGAGGGGCTTGACGCTCATGAAAAGTCTGTCAGAATACGAACTAAGAGGATTAAATGACTAGAGAAAAAGTTAGTGAAATTAAGTGGAACAAATCTCGATCGGCCTTTAAAAAGGCTCAGCGTCTTATGCCAGGCGGTGTAAACAGCCCTGTTCGGGCCTTTAAATCTGTTGGTGGTACACCTTTGTTTATCTCCAGGGGTAAAGGATCGAAACTTTATGATATCGATGGAAATAGCTATATAGATTATGTTCTTTCCTGGGGGCCGTTAATTTTGGGACATGCGCCCAGGACGGTTGTGTCGGCGATAAAAAAAGCGGTAGAAAACGGAACAAGCTATGGAGCGCCAACCAAGCTTGAGACCGAGCTGGCAGAAAGGGTGATCCAGATTTATCCCTCAATGGAGCGAGTCAGAATGGTGAACTCGGGCACCGAGGCAACAATGAGCGCCATTCGTGCTGCGCGTGGCTTTACCGGTCGCGACAAGATAATAAAATTTGAAGGCTGTTACCACGGTCATGCCGATGGACTGCTTGTAAAAGCAGGTTCTGGAGCTATGACCCTCGGAGTTCCAGACAGTCCGGGTGTACCTGAAGGTTATGCTGTAAATACCATTACTCTGCCTTATAACGATATCAAAGCGTTTAAATCCATGATTAAAAAGCAGGGGAAAAACATCGCTTGTGTGATTGTTGAGCCGGTTGCCGGAAACATGGGGTGTATTCTCCCTGTGCCCGGGTTTCTGGATACCCTTCGCAAGGAAACTCTCAAGTCCGGTATAGTGCTGATTTTCGATGAGGTTATGACCGGTTTTCGAGTTGCCTTTGGAGGAGCGCAGCAGCAGTTCAAAATAAAGCCGGACCTTACCTGTCTTGGAAAGGTAATCGGAGGAGGCATGCCGGTTGGAGCCTACGGAGGAAAAGAGGAAATAATGTCCCGAATCTCTCCAGAGGGACCGGTATATCAGGCTGGTACGCTTTCGGGCAACCCGATTGCCATGACAGCCGGAATAGCAACACTTAAGATGCTGGCCAAAAAAGATACTTATAAAAAATTGAAGGTTTGCGGAGATGCACTTGAAAAGGGTCTGAAAGGTGCTGCCAGGCGGGCGCGTGTGAAAGTCAGGTTTTGCCGTGCAGGAACAATGTTCTGTACATATTTTACGGACAGGGAAGTGGTGGACTTCAATTCCGCCAAAACCGCGGACACAGAAAAATTTGCCAGATACTTTCTTGGGATGCTAAAAAGAGGAATCAATATCGCTCCTTCCCAGTTCGAGTCGGGTTTTATCAGCTTAGCGCATACCCCAGAGGATATAGATAATACTATTAGAGCCGCTTACGAAGCGATGAAGGAATGAAAATTGCAAGATAATAACCGTATGAAGGAGTCGGAAACCATGTAGTTGTCCTTCTGGCCCCTGCTGCCTGATTAACCATATAAAAAGGGGGGATGATAATGGGCAGAATTGGCGGTATATTTAAAGAGAAAATACCCTTGAAGGGTAAGCTGTTAGTTGCTTTTCTTCTTCTGATTATTCTGATTGGAGGCGGCATTGCTGCTTTCAGTATGTACGATTTTACCCAGAATAATCCCAAATTTTGTGTCAGTTGTCATATTATGCAGCCTGCTTACGACGCATGGGCTGTCAGCGAGCATAAAAATATAAACTGCCACGAATGTCACCATCTCTCTGTCGTTGAACAAAACAAACTTCTACTAAGCTTTGTATTTCTCAGGCCGGAATCGGTGCCCGATCGCCACGGAAAGACCATAGTGTCATGGAAATTATGCATTGAATGTCACTGGGAAACGAATAAAGAACATCCTGAAGCAAAAAAAATCAATACATCGACAAGCCACGCAAAACATTACTTTATGGAGCAGATCGAGTGTGCAAAGTGTCATGGCTATGTAACTCACAAGTTTATTGCAAAGGAGCGGTTCTGTGTGCGATGCCACGAGGGGAAAGAAGTGCATGGAGCCGGTATGGAGAATCTTGCATGCCTAAACTGTCACACTGACAGGACAAAAGACTACAGGCCGGACAGGGCCAAGTGTCTTTTCTGTCATGGGGGGCAGAAGTACCAGCAAGAAGTTCTCGGCGCGGCAACCCTTGATGCTCGTTATAATATGGCCAAACCGGCAGTAGTGGCCGATGCAATAGAGATAGATCTTACAGACGATGCCCCTATGCAGTTTGACTGCTATACCTGCCATCAACCGCACGGCAAAGTGCGACCGGACTGGAAGATCTGTTTGAAATGCCATGTAAATGCACCGATTACAGGTGCTCACAAGATGCATATAGAATCAATGGGCCTTGAATGTAACGCTTGTCACAAGCCTCATATCTGGAGGGTGACCAAGAAGCAGGCCAAGCAGGATTGTGTGATCTGTCACGAGTATCGTGATCCAAAAGAGTTTCTTGAGTGATGAAAATAGTGATATCACACAAGTAATGCGTGGTATCGCTACGTTTCATCTAGTGCTCAACAACCGCTCTATTCTTCATTTATCCCTACAAATAAAGAAGAACTGAGCTTAATTATTAGCCTGGCATCAATGTTGCTTATATATCATTAGTTTTTATCTGACTTGGCACGACAAAGATTAATTGCAATAGTCAGAGTACTAAAAAAGGGAAGACTAGGAGCTCAATTATGATCACTGTTAAAGTAATAATTCTCGCTCTGGTTTATATTTCATTGCTTATTATTATGGGTTCTACTCTTGTAAGCATTATGACTGATGATGTGAGTTTTACGGATGAATCTAAGTTTACCTGGGACAGAGTTGCCTTAGGGCGAGTTGTTATGAAAGGTGCGATCTTTTTTGTGGCTTTTGTAGTTTATTTTGTAATGATATATAACTTTAAATTTCTTGCAGAATAAAGATCTTAGTTTAAGGAGTTAATGGTGATAAAACATCCAGTTCACAACTTATTGTTAGCCGAGGATATAAACAATGGCTGAAGAGCTTGAACCAAATCAGGTCGGCAGTAAGCGGAAGATACGTTACGCGATGCTGGTGGATCTAAGAAGGTGTGTTGGGTGTCAGAGTTGTTCTGTGGCATGCAAGAGCGAAAACGAAGTGCCGCTAGGAAAATTCAGAACATGGGTGAAGGTTATAGAGAAAGGGCGGTATCCTGACGTAAGTCGTCATTTCCTTCCTAGTTTTTGTAATAACTGTGCAAAACCAATATGTAACAGAAACTGCCCTGTTAAGGCCACCTATGTACGGGATGACGGTATTGTAATGGTAAACATGCATCGCTGCATCGGCTGCATGTACTGCATGGCTTCATGCCCTTATGATGTTCGCTATATAAATCCATTGCGCAAAATTGTACAAAAGTGTGATTGGTGTGCTCACAGACTCGATGCCGGTCTTTTGCCGGCCTGTGTTGAGACATGCCTGGGACGCGCGCTCATTTTTGGCGATATAAATGATCCTAATAGTGAGATAACACAACTTATGTCTACAAACCCGGTTGTTACGCTTAAGCCGGCTCTGGATACGCAGCCTCATGTGTTTTATATCGGTGCCGATGCCGATGCTATGGATCCTACAAAAGGAATAGATATAGACCACGTTCATTTCCATGAGCCGTATTGAGTTTATAAATTTAATTGTTTTAATTCGTTTTTAATTGTTTTATAAATGAGTTTGGCTAGTTTAGTAGGTTTGTTGTTTTTTTTAGCAAAATAAATAAAGCATATTTAATAGGGGGGAGAAATTATGGATGTTGGAAGTCAGGTGACGGTATTGTATAATGCGCCGCATTTGATGCCGTTTCAGCTTCCGATTGCGCAGTATTTCTACTTTACCGGTCTAAGCGCTGGTTCTTTTGTTATCTCGGTAATCGCTGTTCTGGGCGGAAAAGTTGAATACAAACCACTTGGTAGGATAGGTGCTATTCTTGCGCCTTTATGTCTTGTTCTTGCTCCATTGAACCTTCTTGTTGACATGACGCAACCCTTAAGGGCTTGGCATCTCATGACCTATTTGCCAGGTTATGTGAACTTTAAGTCTCCAATAACTTATGGTGTGATTTTGCTTACAGTGTATCCAATTTCGGCTACAATCTATGCGTATTTTGTGTATTCGAATAACCAGAAGCTGTCGAAGTTTTTTGCGATTATCGGTATTCCTTTAGCTATTGCTGTGCATGGGTATACCGGCTTCATTCTTGCTCTGGGCAAAGGACGCGCTCTTTGGAACACCTCGCTGATGCCGACGCTCTTTATTGTTTCGGCTATGGTTTCAGGAATAGCGCTTATGATCATTATGGCAATAATACGGAATAAGTTCCTGATGAAAAACGCTACTGCTGAAGAAAGAGAAAAGGATGCAAAGCTCATCCATGGGCTGGGCGGCTTTCTGGGAGCAGCGATAATTACGGATATGTTCCTATTGTTTAATGCTGTTTTGGTAATTCTAACCTCAAGTAAGGAGGCATTTGAAGCAGCGCATCTTCTTTTGTGGGGGAAGTTCGCCATGGAGTTTATCGGAGTGGAAATTGTTTTAGGTTCACTCATACCGCTGTTTCTGGTCTATTATCCCAAAACTAAGAATTCATTTAAGTGGCTGACCTTTGCCTCTTTGCTCACCATGGTCGGTATCTTCGCCATGCGATTTACGGTGGTTGTTGGCGGCCAGTCGGTTCCGCTGCATTAGGGGGAAGAGATAAAAAACATGAAGTTATCCCGAAGAAATTTATTTAAATACACCGCCATGGGTGGGCTGCTTCTAGGGCTGGAGAAGTCTTTTGACCATATGGCTCAGGCAATGGAGCTTGTCGAGGGCGGCAGCGAAGTGTCTAGAACTACCGGAAAGTTTTTAAAGGCTGTTCCAAGTACCTGTCTTAACTGTTATGCACGTTGCGGTAATTTCGGGTTCACGGCTTATGGCGGACTGATAAAAATAGGTCCGAACACTGATCACCCCAACAGTCGTGGCAGAATGTGTGCAAAAGGACAGGCAGCCCTTAACAAGGTCTATGATCCCGATCGTCTGCTTGCGCCTATCAAACGCGTTGGAAAACGCGGTGAGGGCAAGTGGAAGAAAATAACATGGGAAGAAGTCTATGTCGAACTTGCCAAGAAGCTTAACGACTTAAAAAGTAGTGGCAGGCCGGAGGAATTTGTTTTTCAGTCTGACAGGGATATAACTACGCAGGATATTACACGTCGTTTTTGTCATGCTTTTGGGTCGCCTAATGCACTTGTAAATCATCCTGTCGGCGGCTGGAACAAACGGGTGGCCCAGCAGCTTTCATGGGGAGCCGATTATGAAGTGCCTGATGTGGCAAATACTCAGTATCTTCTTATATTTGGTTCAAATCCTTACGAAGCTCATTATCTGAGAACAAGTTTTGTGCAGAGAATCACAGAGGCCAGGGGACTCAGAAGAGAGGGGTCATTGATCAGACCTAAGGCCAAAATGGTTGTGTTTGATGTAAGGCTTACACAAACCGGTGGCAGAGCTGATGAATGGTATCCGATAAGACCTGGGACCGATGGTGCTGTAGCTCTTGCCATGGCGCATGTCATTATGGATGAAGACCTGTACGATAGTGGTTTTATCTCACGTTGGTGCAATTATTCAGCTTCAAAGCTTAAGCATTACCTGAAGGGATTTACTCCTGAGTGGGCTGAAGGGGTAAGTGGAGTAAAGGCGACTGATATCAAACGGTTAGCCAGGGAGTTTGCCGGCACTAAACCAGCCACCACCGTATCTACCGGTGGTGTTAGTAAACATGTTAACGGTGTCGATAATGAGCGGGCCATAGCGCTTTTAAACGCAATTACAGGCAACGTGGATGTTAAGGGCGGGTATTGTCTTCCAAGGCTGTACACTTTTAATCAGCCGAAGCCTGTTCCTCCAGTTCCTGATGTCAAAAGCGAGTTGCTTCACCCACCCAAGTTCCCGCTTGCTATGTACGAAGTGCCGCCACGCGTTTTTCCTATGATTAAAGAGGGTAGTGCTAAAGTCAGTATGTTTATGACCTACCAGTATAATCCGCTTTATTCAAGGACGGAGAGTGGTTTTATCGAGCAGATTTTGAAAGATGAAGAATTGATTCCTTATTTTGTTTGTATAGATTCTGTTTACACTGAAACTGCTAAGTATGCAGATATGGTCTTGCCGGCGGCCACCTTTGCTGAGCGGTGGGAGGTGGAAAGCCCACCGGCTTTCGAGATGGTACCATTTGTATCGCTCAGGCAGCCGTTGATTAAACCGTTAGGCGAGTCTGTGAGCATTACTAATTTTCTGCTCACTTTGGCTCAGAGAATGGATGGCGGAATGAAAAAATACTTTGATTTTACGCCACGCCAATATCTTGAGCGCCAGCTTGAAGGTATTCCGGGACTTAAGAAAGCTGGTGGTTTGGATTATCTAATAAAAAAAGGTTTCTGGTACGATGAGTCGGTCAAGCCGAAGTACCGTAAATATAAGGAAAATGGTTTTGACACTCCATCGGGTAAATTCGAAATTTATTCTAAAAAACTGGACAAGGCCGGGTTTAATCCACTTCCGTCCTACACTATGATTCCAGAGTTTGACAACATAAAGGAAGAGGAGTTTAATCTGATTGTTTATCAGAGCAGAGTACACACTCACGATAGAACTGCCAACTGTATGTGGCTTACAGAAATCATTCATGATAATCCGGCTTTCATGAATGCAGATACCATGTCGCGTCTTGGTCTTCGGGATGGAGAAGATGTACTTATAATTTCGAAGATATCTTCCATCAGGGCAAAGGTAAAAGCTATTCAGGGGATTCATCCAAAGTGCATAGCTATGAGCGACAACGTCGGGCATACGGAGTTTGGCAGAATCGCAAGAGCGATACCATTTGAGAGTGATGTCAAAACCACAAAACTATTATGGTGGAAGGAAAAGGGAGTTAATCCCAATCCTATAATTTCGCTCAAGCTGGATCCAGTAGGTGGCGGGGAAGCGCTTATGGATACCAAGGTCTGGATAAGAAAGATTTAATGAGTCCCTTGCAGAACTCTTACGTGACTCTAAGGAAAAAGAATTAGATGATACATATCCCAAAACTGAAATTAAAAACCTTTTTGATCCTGCTGCCGTTTTTATTGTCGGTTCCCACATTGCTTGTGTTGGCTCTGGAGAACTTCACAATCTCAAACCAGAAATTTTGCCTGACATGTCATTACCAGATGTGGGGCAAGAATTTTCTTGTAGAGTCGAAGGTGCATCCCGATGAGGTAAAGTGTCCAGAGTGCCATGCTCTTGAGCATTATCCCATTATTCCTCCAAAGGATTTTTCAGCGCATCCAGAACGGGTTAATGATAACTGTATGCGTTGTCACAGTGAGATGCGTGATAAGTCTGATAATCAGGGTTTTCTCTATAATGTAATGAAGATAAAGTTTCCACACGATATGCATATTCAGGACATAGGAGCTATCTGCACAGACTGTCACTATAATGTGAAGCATGACAAACATGTACCACAGACCAATCGCCCGAGAATGGAGGCGTGTTTTGCCTGCCACGATCAGGAGACCACTAGTTGTCTAAAATGCCATCCAAAAGGTGAGCACCTTCTTCTTAGTCTTCTGCCCAAACACAAAACCGTAAAAAAAGAAACTTGTGACCGGTGTCACGAAGGTTTCGAGGAACGGGTGCAGGAAAAGTATGATATGCGCTTTAAACATCCGGGGCATCTTGCGGCAGGAATTGACTGTAATGTATGCCATGAAAACAAAAATCATCATGGTACAATAATTAAGAAACGTCAGGACTGTCTTGATTGCCATCATAAAGAGGTGAAACGTGACTGTACTTACTACCA
>CAYWZR010000010.1:5459-22453 GCA_964462885.1 uncultured Nitrospirota bacterium | reverse complement strand
AATGTGGGTGGAGTTATGTCTGGCGTTGCAAAATATTCAACGATATTACCATCGACATTCCCCATTTTATCCCTGGCTCTTACCACAAAATAGTAATTAATTGATGGGTCAAGCCCTGTTGCCGTGTATGTCGTTGCTCCAGAAGATGTTGTAAAGCTTGGTGTCGTAAAATCCTCTCCACCTGACGTAGTCGACATATAAATAAGGTATACGATGTCAGAAGACGCCGATTGATTATCCGTGGCAGTCGTCCAAGCCAGGTCAATCCCTGTGAAACCGTTGCCTGTAGCTGAAGCCAGTCCTCCAAAATCCGGGAAGGTGGAGTCTCCTACATAAAGCATGTCCACAGACAGTCTGAGCGGTTCTCCGTTTAGGTCCACATTATGCGCATATCCTATGTAAATAACATTACCAACATCATCCATCGACTCTATAGTAAAGTGTCTGGAGATACCGTTTGGAACCTCGATCGTAATAGAAACTGAAGATTGCCCGGAAACGTTTTCAGATTTCGACATAATTAGAGTCTTTTTATCATCCGAAAAAACAGTAACCTTTACAGTTTCGACCCAAACAGGAATAGAGGCAATGGCTGTTGCAATCTGAACTTTATCCAGCAAACGTAATAGCTTTGCAAGTACAGTAGTTTTTTCAGCACTGATTGAAACTGTTTGGTCCTCTCCAATAGTAATTGTGACAAGCGAGGTATCTGTCGAGATGTATCCACCACATGAAATAAGAGAAATAATTAGTATAGTACTGCTTACTACTGATAGTAATCTTTTCACAATGATCACCAACCTTTTTTTACTGTGGAAAATTTAGTTCTACAGTTACCGGAGTTGTCATCTTGGTTTCCGGTTCTTGATTAATCGGAGGTTGAAATACAAGCCGTCCAAAGCTATCAACTTCATGAACCACAGTTGCCTGGATTTTCGGCATTTCGGTTACCGGTAAATTATCAATAGACTCAACATTAAAAGGTGTTGGAACTGTAGGAGGTTTGCCGGTAGATACCGATGTCATCTGTCCCATGGTTAGTGTCTGTTTGCCTCCAACGCCCGAGTCTATATTTTTAACCATGACTTCACCTTCAATAACTGCAATTTTAGTCAAACCGGCTTTACTGTCATACCTGACCAGAAATACCGTTCCCCGTGCTGCGGCAAATGCAGTAGGGGTTCGAACCTTAAATCCAGGACTGCCCACAACCGCCCTTAACTTTCCATCCAGTAAGTCGTATATAGAATCCGATCTTCTGTCTTTAGAATTGTACAAATACTGTCTTATCACGAGACGGCTCATCGGGCCAAGTGTGAGTATGCTATCGTCCCTGAACAGTATCTTGACCCTGGATTTATCACCCGTAAGTATGCTGTCTTTTTCCAGAATAGCTAGGTTTATTTTGGCTTCTATATTTTTATTTTTTCGCTCCACAAAGGCGTTTCCTCGCACTGAAACCACATCGCCTACATTGTCTGCCCATGCTTGCATAGGAATGCAAAGTGTTATGATAAACAGCAGGATGGTACAGTTTGACATGGATCTCATAACCTCACCCCCAGAAACAATCCGGCAATACTCCTGTTGTAATCAAATATCACAAGATTTGAACTATTGATAATGTATATTTCCGAAATGCTGATACTCACTCGACGCGATGGGTTCCAAGTCAGAATTGCAGAGTACTCCTGCATGCCATCATGCCGTTTTTGCGAAAAACCAGGAAATTCACTCTGGTATTTTCTGTCTTGATAGGAAGCATCAAGAAGAAGTTTCCATTTCCAGAGGTAAGAAGCAAATCCAAAGTTTGCTTTATGACCTTTGTATTTCCAGAAATCAGCATCTGCTGAATCCTTGTCGTACCTATAACCAATGCTTATAGAACTTGAATCTCCAAGTTTGACCCTTTCGGTAATGCCAGCGCTGTTGCTAGTTCCTGTTTTCAGTGAATTAGAGAAAAAAGTATCACTATTAAAATATTTTTTGAATTCGTAGGTGTAATAAAGCTCTGATATCAGATAAGGCGAATGGGCCAATCTCACAACCTGTTTGATACTGTTTGTACTGCTATAAAGATCGCCGCCGATTGCAGAATAATTTAACTGATACTTAAGTTCAGCCTGTAGATTCTTTGTAGGATTGTACTTTCCAGAAAGCATGATATTATGCTGTTGGACATTAAAATTATCCAAATTATTATGAGCACTTTGATAAAACATATATCCAGCTTCTGCTATCACCTTTCTGGTATTTAGAAAGGTCCATCTGCTATCAAGGATGAACACGGCCCGCCAGTCTTTTTTGTTCCCTGCATCTACCAGGGGATCGGTGGGTTCGAGAATTACGTTGCTGTCGTATTGAAGAGCGGTTAAAAAATTCAGAGAAAAAGGTTTTTCATCTAAAACCTGCCCCGATGAGATTCTATATAGATATTCGCCTGCAACTGTTTTGATTCTATCATTAGCGTTACTATCCTTAGTTTTTTCGAAATACTTCTTTGCCTCTTTAATTTCGCCAAGATTAAAAAAGACAACACCAAGTTCGTACATTGTTCGGCCATCATCAGAGTCCAACCTGAGAGCATAGAGAAGAGTTGTTCTTGCTTTCTGATATTGTCCTGCCCTTGATTGCGATATACCAAGAAGAAGTGCGGCATTTTTATCAGAGGGTTTTAATGCCAGAGCGGTTTTAAGGTAGTTGATGGCATCTTTGTAGTCTCTTGTTTCAACTTTGTAAGCACCCTTGGTAATCGCTATTTCGTATGATTTGTTTTTGCCGTTGCCTTTCTTTTCAAGGGCAAAGGAAATTCCGGTAAATGCGAATAAAAGCAGAAAGGCAAGGATTCCAACCTGGCTGGTGATTCTAGCTGTTGTAATAGTTTTTTTGAGGTCCATTATTATCTTATCGGACATAAAGAGCGTTTATTTGATTTATGCATGTATCAAACATCATTTTTGAAGCTACCTTAGAATATCTAACTTTCCCACGCATATTACTAAGCACCTTTTATGCCAATATATCACTGTTTTACTTATCGGAGCAAACACGTTGAAACTTAAATGTTTTTTGAAATACAGATAAAAATAAGGTGAGTGCAATTGTGTAATGAATTACATAATGAACGGAAATAGCTTATGTAATGCATAGTCGTTTTTGCATGTCTTCTTCAGATCTTTAGATTTACAAGCTTTTCTGGTATGCTCTAAAGGTAATAGGAATTTAGACAGACAAGAAGAAAAAAACATGAACTTCATGGTCCATGTTTTTTAAAAAATCTTAAATGAACCCAAACACTAAAAAGCTTACAAATAAAAGCAAATTTCTTGCCCTTGAACTTGACTTCTATAGAGCGATAGGCGAGATAGATGTCACAAAATCCAACATAACATCAGACCTGGGGCATCTTATGGACATGGTTCTCAAATTGTTGGAAGCTGAGTCAGCAACTCTATACCTTTTGGACAAACCTAACAACGAGCTTGTATTTGAGGTGGTTAAGGGGCCTGCATATAAAAAGATCAGAGGAATGCGGATACGTAGCGACCAGGGGATAGTCGGACACGTGGCAAGTACCGGAAAGCCCTATATAAGCGATGACCTTAATAAAGACAAGCAGTGGTTGAGGCTCAAGACCGGTTACGAGCAAAGAAATATGATGGCTGTTCCGCTCAAGGCAAAGAAAGATATTATCGGTATCATAGAGGTCATAAACAAGGCTAGAGGAGAACATTTCAGCAAAGCGGACTTAAGAGTTCTGACGCATGTTGCAAGCCACTTCTACAGATTGATAGACCGGGCAAGCCTATACGTTGAACAGAAAGACAGGTGCAGGCAATTTTCAACCCTTAATGAAGTGGGCAATCTTATGGTATCGAGTTTGGATCACAAAATTATCGGGCAACGTGCTATAGAAGCGATAACGAAACTTATGTATGCAGAGGCAGGTTCGCTTCTTCTTGTAGACCCTGAGAGCAATGAGCTTTATTTTGAAGTTGCAATCGGAAAGAAGGGCAAAAATGTGAAGATGGTAAGGCTTAAAATGGGCGAGGGAATCGCCGGATGGGTAGCCAAACACGGTAAGCCGCTTCTAATTCCCGATGTAACACAGGATAAGAGATTCCAATCCGGAGTTGATGCTAAGGTTAAATTTGAGACTAAAAACATGCTCTGTGTACCGGTTAAAATCAAAGGTAAAGTTTTGGGTGTGATCCAGGCCATGCATAGAAAAACCGGCACGTTCAACAAGGATGACCTCGAATTATTTCAGTTTTTTTCGAACCATGTAGCTATAGCTCTCGAAAATGCAAATCTTTATGAGGAAATACGAGAGACTCTTTATGCAACTGTTGAAGCACTGGCAGAGGCTATAGAAAAAAGAGATCCTTATACCGGAGGCCACACAAAAAGAGTTCTCAATTATAGCCTGGCTATTGCAAAACACCTTAAGGTCCCCGAGGAACTCTATGAAACGTTGAAACTCTCAGCAATCTTGCACGATATAGGAAAGATCGCCATAGACGACAAGGTCTTAAGAAAAGATGCGCCTCTTGATGAAAAAGAATTTGAGATGATGAGACATCATCCCATGTTCGGAGCCGAAATACTTAAACACATTAAAATGTTGAAAGATACGATTCCAGGCATGCTTCACCACCATGAAAGGATCGATGGAAACGGATACCCAATGGGCTTAAAGGAAAATCAAATTCCACTGATTGCCAGAATTATCGCTGTTGCGGACACCTATGATGCAATGAGCTCATCCAGGCCTTACAGAGAAAAACTTCATCAGGAGAAGGTCCTTGAAGAGTTGAGGAAATGCGCAGGCACACAGTTTGATCCGAAAGTGGTTAAGGCTTTCTTCAAAGCCTATAATGATGGAGAAATTGAAATGACTGAGAATTCTACAAAAGATCTTGTTTAATTGGCTGAATTTTTATGCACCCAAGGCTTCGTTGCTGAAACTTCCGCGAGCCCACTTTATAGCCTCAAGATAGATATGAGGAAACTCATCTTCAATCAGACCTAGCGTAGCGCAACATTCGGAAAACTCTTTCCAGTCAGCCTGCTCGTGACTTAGAACAACATTCAAAACCTTACGATGCCAGTTGTCCTTGCCAAGCAGAGCATCTTTTAAATCGGAAGCTATCGGCATGTCTCGGAGAATCTCGTCAATAGGCCTATCCATAATGGCATCGATCAATGAAAACATCCCCATAAGAAAAAGATCCTGGGCCTGATTAGGCTTGCCTGCTTTCTCGGCCAGAGCTTCGCAAATACTAGCTCGGATAATCGCATTCACCACAAGTTCCAGTGGTTTGTTATCAGCCATTGTGGCCAGTGCGATAAGCGTTGCCCACTTTCTTATCTCTTTTTCGCCAAGAAGCATAAGGGCTTGCTGTATCGAATGTATTTGAAAGCGTGTGCCGAAAAACGGCGAATTGATATATCTCAATAACTTATAAGACATGGAAACATCCTGTTTGACGATTGTTTCTAGCTGAACAAAATCAATGTCAGGCTTGTGAATCTCCTGCAGAACCTTCAGGTAGTGAAGCTTGTAAGGCGCAATATCCCTGTTAGATATTATAATTGGCTTGCTGAAAAAGAACCCCTGAAAATAATTGTATCCCATGGACTGCGCCTGATCAAGCACTTCCTTGGTTTCAACCTTTTCGGCCAGAAATTGTATGTTTTTGTTTGCAAACTGCTTGACTAGTTCTTCATTTCTATCAAGGCCAGATTCAAGGAAATCAACCTTTATAAAATCTGCAAGCTCAATAAGGGGTCGATACTTATCCTCGTAAACAAAGTCGTCTAAAGCAAGAATATACCCAGATTTTTTCAGATCCCGGCAAGCGGCGAGTATTGCTTCATCCGGCTCTACGTTTTCAAGTATCTCCAAAACAGTGAGATTTTTGGGAAGTAAAATGGCAAGTTCTTTCAGCAGTACATCCGCTGTTACGTTAATGAAAGCCTTTTCACCTCCGGTCAGGCTTTCCAGGTCAAACAAAAGAAAACTATCCGCGATAACCTTGGATGAGGCATGATCACGGCTGGGATGGCTAAAATAATTATCCAGGCTGCTTCTAAACAAGAGTTCGTATGCGCAGACCTTTAGGTTTTTATCAAAAATCGGCTGTCTTGCCAGAAATACTTCCATTGTGGATCTCCTTTTGAAAGAGCTGGTCGCTACTCCTTTATAATTTTTATCAACATCCTTTTTTTCTTTGTCCGTCTACTTCAGCATATAAAATCTGCTACCCCTTACTATATCGGTAAGTTTACCCGGAATAAAAGTATTGTAATTCATTAACAGATATGGTAGATACTGCCTATTCCACGGCATGTAAAATAAAGTGAAGTAGGCTATTGACTAATTGTTATCATGCATGGTAGCCTGTGCAGGAAGTTTCAGAAGTGTTTGTAACAGGTAAGACTGCGAAGACTTTTAGCTTTGTACTCTTATACAGTATAGTCGGGTCGTTCTGGAGCTTTAGTCTATAAGTAAGGAGGAACAGTATAATGGCTGAAGGAACAGTAAAGTGGTTTAATGACTCCAAGGGTTTCGGCTTCATTGCAAGCGAGAACGGTCCCGATGTTTTTGTCCACCATACTGCCATCCAGGGTGACGGGTTTAAGACCCTCGCTGAGGGTGACAGAGTCAGCTTCGATACCGAGCAGGGCGATAAAGGCCCGAAAGCGGTTAACGTTATCAAGCTGTAATCAGACTGTCTATCAGAAGAGAAGGTGTCTTCGCTGTTACAGGGAGATATCAAGGAAGCACAAACTAAAAAAACCAAGTCCTGAAAACAGGGCTTGGTTTTTTTATTGTTGTCCTAATTCGACTTAATAAGAGATTAGATATAATTTAATCGTATTTTATGTACCTGTTGACATATCTCCTCAATATTCTCTAAAAGGAACTCTTTTACATTTTCTTTTTCTTCAGGGGAAAAAGAAAGTTTTTCTTCAACAACATTACTGAGACATTCACTTACATCCAGCTTTGACTGGTGAAGATTCGCCTCGTTAAGATCCCTGTGAACTTTGCCGTCCGTTGTTTGAAAACTCTCTACTGTTTTGATCTTGCTTTCCTGTTTAACCATTGTCCTACCTCCCTAAAGCTTACAGTTTAAGTCCATTTCATATGCTGGCAGATCGGCCAAATCTCAGCATCAAACGTGGAAGCTATATTTGGACGATTCCTAATAAAACAGATAGAGCATTGTCAACAGCACTGCTAAAAACAGCACTGTCATACCAGTACCGGCTTTCACATAATCGACAGTTTTGTAACCGCCGGGCCTCATTACCAGAGCGTTAACCTGGTGAGTTGGAAGAATAAATGTATTCGAGGCCGAAAGCGCCACCACCATGGCCGTCAACCTCGGGTCGGCTCCTGCTGTAATCGCCATATTCATAGCTAGCGGGACCAGAAGAACTGTTGCTCCCACGTTAGAAACCACAAGCGTAAAGAAAGAGGCCATTACTCCTACAACCGCCAGAAATATTATGACCGGCACATCACCAATAAGATTCATAACTCCGGTCGCAATAAATGCCGCAGTTCCAGTTTTTTGGAATGCCAAGCCAAGCGGAATCAATCCTCCAAGCAAAAACACCGTCATCCAGTCTACAGATTCATATGCCTCGTCAATCGACATAACCTTTGTTATGATCATACCGAGAGCACCAGCAAGGAGACACACAGACAGGGATAACTTCATATCGGGATAACCTATGAGTTTCATTAGCGGGTTAAAGCCAAGAACAAGGCCAAGAGCCACAGCAAGCCAGAGAAGGGCCAGCTTTGCCTTTTCTGTCCGCATTACCTCTCCTTTTATCTCGGTGGTAAAAGTGAATGTCTGTTTGCCCTTAAGTAAATGAAAATTTTCCCATCTACCAAACAACAGCAGCGCGTCGCCGGACTGAAGCACTTGGTCTGATACTTCACTGAAGATACACTCGCCTTTTCTGCAAAGCACAACAGGGTTCAGATCGTAAGTTCTTCTGAACATTATCTGTCTCAATGTTTTGCCGGCAAGCTCGGAGCGAGGAGTTATTATTCCCTCAATTATTCCAGCATTATTCGGAGAGAGGTCTTCGGCAAATATTTCAACATCTTCCTTGATGATAAAACCGAAATCTGATGCAAGTTTTTTGACAGCTTCAGGACAACCGACAACAGCAATATCATCACTGCCGTAAATCGTTTCTTCGCGTGAAGGAGCAAAGACCTTATGTGTTGTTTTTGTATGGGAAACAGCAACTACAGAAACCTGAAAATTTGTTCTGATGGCCATTTCATCAAGGGTTCTTCCATCAGTAAAGCCCTCTGGAATATGTAGTTCCTGAATATTACATATATCTCCGTAGGTGTCTGCAATAGATGGAGGCAACAAGGAGCTTTCAGATTCACCGTCTGTTTTTGGAAGGATAAATTTTCCAAGTACTACGAAGTACAAAATTGAGCTTATTACAAGAGCAATGCCGATTGGAGTCTGCGTAAAAAGCCCTAAAGGTTCAAGCTTTTCCTCAAAAGCCCCCAAGTTATTAGCTTGCTCCAATAGGTCGTTTAATAATATTGTAGGGCTTGCACCAACAAGAGTCATGGTTCCACCTACTATGGCGCAGAAACCCATCGGCATAAGTATTCTGGATACAGGTATTTTTACCTGACGTGAGACTCTAATAGTGGCAGGCAGAAACAGCGCAGCAGCGCCGATGTTTTGCATGAAACTCGAAATAACAGCCACTGTTCCTGCTATCAAAGCAATGATACGACCTTCAGCCTTACCAGCGAACTTCAGAATGTTTCGGGCAAGAACGTTCATTACTCCTGTTTTGTCCAGCCCAGCTCCAATTATTATCACTGCTATTATTGATACAACAGCATTACTGCTTAAACCGCTTATTGCCTCTTTCGGGGTTACAAGCCCAAGGATCGGCAATAAAACCATCATCAGAATACCTACCACATCCACTCTTACCCACTCAAAGACGAAAAGAGCGATAACAAAAACCAAAACACCAATTACCGTAAGCATCTGTTTTGTGAGCTTTAAAGATTCTTCTACATCTGGAGACGGATCCCCGGCAAAAGCCGCTCCGACAGACAGCAGTAGAAATGTGAAAAATAGAATGGATGACAGACCAAATTGTTTTAAGTTCAGCATTTATATGCCCTCCCCCAAAATATATATTATTTATGAATTGACAGGAACTTACAGATATGTAGTAAGTTAGTTCGACTTTTTGAAACTTTGTATTATAACATTAGACCATAGACATTAGCCATATTCCCTCGGTGAGAGAGACTGAAGGCTGAAAACTCTTAGGAATTTTTTGGGTGATTTCCTTTTGGAAAAACAAATGGATTTAGATAAGATAACAACATACTCGCTAGCAGATCGTATGTCCAAGGTCTGTCTTGAAAATCTTGGCAAATCACACATTCCAAACTCTACGTTTAAGGAGTTTATTGATAGCCTGCCCCGGTTTTTGGGTGCAGCTGACCTTATCGAGGTTGCCGGGCGTATCGCTAAGGCGCATTTAAGTGGAAAGACTGTAATCCTAGGCATGGGAGCACATCCCATAAAAGTGGGACTCAGCCCTGTTATTATCGATCTGATCCAAAGAAAAGTAATTAACGCTCTGGCATTAAACGGGGCCGGCGTGATTCATGATTTTGAACTTGCACTGACTGGCGCAACCTCCGAAGACGTTGATAAGGCGATACTCGACGGCTCCTTTGGCATGGCCGAGGAAACAGGGAACCGTTTAAACAAAGCTATAACTGATGGTGTGGCTGAGAACCTAGGCATTGGGGAGGCAGTGGGTAAATTGATATTAAACGGTGATTTTCCAAACAAGGACAAAAGCCTTCTTGCCACCTGCAAACGTTTAAAAATTCCTGCCACTGTTCACGTGGCTATCGGAACCGATATCATCCACATGCATCCAGGGGCAAATGGAGCCGCAATCGGAGAAGGAAGCTTGAGGGACTTTCGCAGCATGGCCGAAGTTGTTTCAGGACTTAAAGGTGGTGCTTATATAAATCTTGGCTCAGCAGTACTTCTACCGGAGGTGTTTTTAAAAGCGCTCACACTTGCAAGAAACCTGGGGCATGATGTAACTGATATAACAACTGTAAACATGGATTTCATACAACATTACAGACCTGGAGTAAACGTACTTAAACGTCCTACATTAGGCAGTGGCAAGGCCTTTGCACTTACAGGTCATCACGAAATTATGTTGCCACTACTTGCAGCAATTGTAATTGAACAAATAAAATAGCGTAACTTCTATTTAGCAAGGAGAGAAAAATGAACGTACGAATTGATGAAGATCTTTGTATCGGCTGTGGAAATTGCGAGGAGGTTTGCCCGGCAGTATTCAGGATGAGAGAAGTAGACGATAAGGCGGAGATTTTTGACCTGGAGGCATGTGATTCTGCAGGCTGCTGTGAAGCGGCCGAAGAAAACTGTCCTGTGGATGCGATTATAATAGATAGTGACTGATCCACTTGGCTCTATTGCTGAGATAATACGTTGTCTTAGTAAGGCTGCTGTTGAATGGGAGACCCCGTGGGTAGAGGAAGATGCCAAGCGTAATACTGTGCCTAACCCTTTCAGGGTTCTGATTGCCTGCCTGCTTAGCCTTAGAACCCAGGATCGCACTACGGCAGCTGCCAGCAATCGCCTCTTCAGTCTTGCAGAAACTCCAGAAGCGCTTAGTTCCCTTGCGGTTGAAACAATCGAGAAATCGATCTATCCGGTCGGCTTTTACCGCAACAAAGCACGTACGCTTAAAAATATTGCCGAAGACCTTGTTGTAAATTATGAATCCCGTGTTCCAGACACTTTAGATGGACTGCTTAAGCTCAAAGGTGTGGGCAGAAAAACCGCTAATCTGGTTATCTCGGTCGGTTACAACAAGCCTGGAATATGTGTCGATACCCATGTTCACCGAATTACTAATCGTTGGGGATATGTGAGTACAAAAACTCCTGATGAGACTGAAACAGCCCTTAGAGAAAAACTGCCAAAACGTTATTGGAAACAGATCAACAATCTTCTTGTCATGTTTGGTCAGAATTGTTGCAAACCTGTATCCCCTTTATGTTCCAGTTGCCCGATAAACGATTATTGTGCCCGAGTAGATGTTAAACGTTCTCGCTGACAAGAATTTTCTGCATATTGCATTTTGTAAATCCAAGTTATGATAAAATGCATACAACTTCAGTTTAATAATAATGGATAAAAATGGATCAAGAACAGATTATAAAATCCCTAACTTATGATGCTAACGGGCTTATTCCGGCAATAATCCAGGATGATAATTCCGGCGATATATTGATGATGGCCTATATGAACGCCGATTCTCTGAGAATGACTCTTGAGAAAGGCTTTACCCACTTCTGGAGTCGTTCAAGAAAAAAGTTCTGGATGAAGGGTGAGACCTCTGGCCATGTTCAAAAAGTAAAGCATATTTTTTACGACTGTGACCGTGACACCTTACTGCTGAAAGTTGACCAGAAGGGCCCGGGTGCATGTCATACCGGTCGCCGGAGCTGCTTTTTTACCACAATTGAGGGAGAAGAAAAATCCGGCAAGGTGTTTTCAACTGATGAGGCATACAAAAAACAGCCGATTCTGGAACGGTTAGCAACTGTTATTCATGACAGAAGATGCAATCCAAAAGCAGACTCCTATGTATCTGCTCTTTTAGAGAAAGGCAAAGACACTGTGCTTAAAAAAGTTGGCGAAGAGGCCACCGAAGCTGTTGTGGCAGCTGCCCTGGGTAATAGGGAGCATTTTGTTCAAGAACTGGCGGACCTGTGGTTTCACACTCTGGTTTTAATGGAGCAGGAGGATGTCGCTATTGCCGAGGTTTATGGCGAATTGGAAAATCGTTTCAAGGCAAGCAAGTAAAGATTTAAGGCAAAAACAGGAGGCTTTTAAGAATGAGTACTGACTGTCTTTTCTGTAAAATAGCAAACAAGGAGATTCCTGCTACGCTTGTTTACGAGGATGACCTTACAGTGGCGTTTGAGGACATAAAGCCGGTAGCTCCGGTTCATATCCTGGTAATTCCGAAAAAACATATTCCTACAATTGACGATATTTCACCTGAAGACAATGAGATGATAGGGCATCTATTTCAGGTAGCCCGCAAAATAGCTAAGACAAAAGGTCTGTCAGAGGGAGGTTATAGGCTGGCCATTAACTGTAAGGCCGATGCTGGTCAACTTGTTTTTCATATACATCTTCATTTACTTGGAGGAAGAAAATTTAGCTGGCCGCCGGGATGATTTTAATGCAACAAAATTCAATTAAAATTAATCACTTCCTGCAAAAATATTAAATCATTAAACCACTACCAACCCGGAAGAAGCATTTTTCCCCTCTGCCTCTACAACACCGATCTTAGAAGCCGCTGGCACACCTGCTGACAATAGGGCTGCAATAATATCATCCGCCTGGTCTTCTGGAACAGACAGTAACAATCCGCCCGATGTCTGGGGATCAAAAAGCAGTTCTTCCTCTGCATTAGAGAGGTTTGTGCGGATTTGCAAAACTTCACGAGTTATTTCTCGGTTCCCGGCATTGCTTCCGGTCGTTTCACCTTTTCGGTACATCTCAAGCGCTTCAGGATAAAAGGGCAGTGCTGAGTAATCGATCACGATTCGGACGCCGCCGCCTTTTGCCATCTCCAGCACATGGCCAGCAAGGCCAAAACCTGTTATGTCTGTACATGCATGAAGGTCGAACCGGAGCGCTGTTTCAATGGCTGCTTTATTTAATTCCGCCACAAGAGGCAAAATATCTTTCTCCAATACGCCATAAGGCATCTTTCCGGAGCGCACAGCGTTAAACAGTACACCCGTGCCAAGGGGTTTTGTAAGTATTAGTGCATCGCCGGGCCTTGTATCTGCATTGGTTTTAATCTGTTTTGGATGCACAACTCCGTTTACACAAAGGCCATACTTAGGCTCGTCGTCCTGCACAGTGTGTCCGCCCACAAGACAGGCTCCGGCTTCCAGAACCTTGTCGTGCCCTCCACGCATGATTTCCCGAAGAATTCCCATATCGAGTTTTTTCGAAGGAAACATCACAACGTTAAGCGCGACAATCGGCTTACCGCCCATAGAATATATATCTGATATTGAATTGGCAGCCGCAATCAGGCCGAACCAGTATGGATCGTCTACAGGCGGAGTAATAAAATCAACGGTGCTGATTATCGCGGTTTCATCATTAAGCCTGTAGACAGCAGCATCGTCACTTGTCTCGATTCCGACAAGCAGGTTTGGATCATCTGAAGGCTGATGGCCTTCCAGCGCACCCGACAAGTCCGCCGGGCTGATCTTAGCCGCTCAACCGCAGGTTTTTGCCAGTTTTGTTAATGTGTTTTTTTTGAACATGAAATTTACCTATAGAATTGAGAACAAGGGAATTATTATCAGGGCAACCACGGGGGGATTGCCCCTACGGTATTTGGAATTTTGGAATTATTGTAGGGGCAGGCCCCCGTGCCTGCCCCTATTTTGCCCTGTTTTACAATTACGAATGCCTATTCTGGCCGGTCGGTAAGCGATACCAATCCCGGCAAATCCTTTCCTTCCAGAAGTTGCAGCGACGCTCCACCGCCTGTTGATATAAAGGTTATAGCCTCTGCAACTCCGGCCCTATGAACCGCCAAAGCAGTATCACCGCCGCCTATGATTGTAAGAGCATAGGCATCGGCCACAGCACGCGCAACAGCAAATGTCCCGCGGGAAAAAACATCCATCTCGAACATTCCCATAGGGCCATTCCAGATAATTGTCTTTGAGTTAGAAAGGGCATCAGAAAATAACCTGGCTGTAGCAGGACCGATATCAAGAGCTTTCCAGCCTTTGGGAATCTCCTGAGTGCTGACAATCTTTGTAGCAGCTCCAGGCTCCATAGATTCGGCCACCATGCAATCAACAGGCAGGTAGAACTTAAGGCAGCGCTCCCTGGCCTTAAGATAAATCCGCTCCGCTATCTCCAGCATATCGTCTTCGACCATCGAGTCACCCACTTCATAGCCCATGGCCTTAAGAAAAGTAAAGGCCATACCGCCGCCTATAATTACACGGTCAACTTTGCTCAACAGGTTTTCGATAACGCCGATCTTACCGGATGTTTTTGCTCCGCCAAGAATAGCTGTAAAGGGCCGAAGTGGATTATGTACAGTACCCAAAAGATACTCTACCTCGCGTTTCATCAAAAAGCCGGCTGCTGATTTCAGAAACTTCGCTACGCCGGTAGTAGATGCGTGGGCGCGATGCGAGGTTCCAAAAGCATCATTGATGAAACAGTCGGCATTAGCAGCTAATGCTTCGGCAAACTTCTCGTCGTTTTTTTCCTCTTCAGAGTGAAACCTGACATTTTCAAGCAGCAGCACATCGCCAGGGTTCATTTTGCTTACTGCCTTTGACACTGCTTCGCCGATACAGTCCGGGACAAAGAGCACATCTTTACCCAGCAGGCGCTTAAGCCTTTTTACCACAGGTGATAAACTATACCTTAGATCGACCTTTCCTTTGGGCCTACCCAGATGAGAGCAGAGTATAACCTTGGCCCCTTCATCAATGGCGTAATTAATGGTAGGAAGAGCCTCTCGTATACGCCTATCGTCGGTTATGGTCAGGTTGTCATCAAAGGGAACGTTAAAATCCACTCGGATGAGCACGCGTTTTCCACTAAGGTTAAGCTCTTCTATCGTAAGCTTGTTAAGTATACCTTTGCTTGTTTGTTCATCTTGAGAGCTGTTCATCGCAAGCAACCTCCTTTGATGATTGCTGTTATCCTGCTACTCGCAAGGCGAGATCTTTAAGACGGTTTGAATATCCCCACTCATTATCGTACCAGGAAATCACTTTTACCATTCTACTTTTCAGTACCTTGGTGGACTTGGCATCCAGGATGGAGGAATGATAATTACCATTCATATCTATAGAAACCAGCGGCTCATCGCAGTATTGAAGAATACCCTTCATGGGGCCGTCAGCCGCTGCTTTAAGAACATTGTTTACTTCCTCGGCAGTAGTGTCTTTGCCCACCTCCGCGACCAGATCCACCACAGAGACATTAGGCGTTGGTACGCGAATCGCCATGCCGTCAAGTTTTCCATTCAGCTCTGGAAGCACAATACCCACTGCTTTGGCTGCGCCGGTTGTGGTCGGTATCATTGAAAGAGCAGCAGCCCTGGCCCGTCTTGGATCCTTATGCGGCAGATCCAGAATTCGCTGATCATTTGTGTAGGAATGTATAGTTGTCATAAGACCACGCTCCAGGCCAAACTCGTTATTAATTACTTTGACCAGTGGAGCAAGGCAGTTTGTAGTACATGAGGCATTTGAAATTATTTTGTGCTTTTGCGGATCGAGCTTGTCGTCATTTACACCGATACAAACCGTAAAGTCCGGCTCCTTTGCCGGTGCCGAAATCAGCACCCATTTAGCACCGCGATCCAGGTGTTTGGAGGCATTTGCCCTGTCTACAAATAAACCGGTGCATTCAAGAACCACGTCCACCCCAAGTTCTCCCCAGGAAAGCTGATTTAGGTCGGCCACGGCGGTCACCTTGATCTCTTTGCCGTCCACGATGATGGAGTCACCAGTGGCCTTTATATCCGCATCGAAGATTCCGTGTACGGAGTCGTACTTAAGAAGATGGGCAAGAGTTTTAGCGTCGGTGAGGTCGTTAATGACAACCACATCAAGATCTTTGTAACCAGCCCTTAGTACTGTCCTTCCGATTCTGCCAAATCCATTGATTCCGACTTTCATAAACAAATCCTCCTATCGTATTTTTGTATTCTATTTAATTTAAATTATTCGTCCAGTTGGTTTAAAACCATACCAGTCATAAGCTTCGGGAAAAAATATGTAGACTTTGGCGGCATCCGTTTTCCATCCAGAGCTACATCTCTAAGTTCATGAAGACGTGTGGCATTCAGGAAAAAAGCGGCCTCAAATTCACCGCTATCCACCATTTTAATCGCTTTGGCCGCACTCATTTCATATGAAAACTCATTGACACCCAGAATTTTTTCCAGGATCAGGCGGTGCAAGACAATAACGTCCAGATTTCCAAGAGGAGGAGAAGGCATGTCCATATTAGTAAAAGCTCCGCTTTTAACAGAAAATATAAAACCAGAGCCTTCTCCTGCGTATACACCAAAACAATGTCCTTCTCTTGTCGTCAGTTCATCAAGAAAGTTAAGCGAGTCAACACTCATAGCGACAGGTTCCATATTGAACCGCTTTTTCAACCTGTCGATCATATCGGATGGAACCTTTTTAATTAGCCTGTAAGTAGGCAAAACTGAAAGCCCCGAATCCTCCATGTTCGCTAAAAACATCATAACGTAGCCTGCTTTGCTTGTCGAGCCTTTGCCGTTCATCTCGCGCATATACTCCAGCGCCGTTTCGTAGCGATGATGACCATCGGCTATAAATATTTTCAAGTCCTGCATCTCCCCAGAGATGGCACGTATGTTCGCCTCATCATCGATCCGCCATAAGCGGTGTACACATCCCAGTGGATCCGTCCCTTCGATCACCGGTTCTGAATTTGAGGTTATGGATTCTAAAACAGATGAGGTAACTTTATGCTTGCTGCTGTAAAGTGAGAATATCGGGCTGATATTGGCTTTTGTACTACGCATAAGGTTTAAACGGTCAGCCTTGGGCTTCGAACGGGTCTCTTCATGGGGCAGGACAATTCCTGACTCAAAGGGTTCGAGCCCGACCAGGCCCATTAGGCCTCGAAACTTTAACTTTTCTCCGCGTAATGTGTATGTTACTTCGTAACAATAAAAACAAGGAGACTCATCGCGAATAAAAATACCGGATTCCATCCAGTCAACCAGTAAACGCGATGCTCTTGTGTAACGGTTTTCAGGAGTTTCAGAAGTTGTATCAGTTTTTAGATCTTTGCCAAAATCTATCT
>CAYWZR010000010.1:0-5359 GCA_964462885.1 uncultured Nitrospirota bacterium | reverse complement strand
TTTTCAGGAGTTTCAGAAGTTGTATCAGTTTTTAGATCTTTGCCAAAATCTATCTGAACAATATTGTAGGGGCTGAGTTCGTAAAGTTCTTCTTTTTGTTCCTGAGAAATGATGTCATATGGAGGGGCAAGAACCCTGGCAGGATCCTCTATTTTATCGGTATTATATCGAATTCCCTTGAAGGGGATTACTCTAGCCATAAGCGGAATTACTATATCACAGTTTTTTTTCAAATTGCAAAAGCTACAACAGTATGATATAAAAGCATGAAATTGGAGAACTCTTTATATGGAATCGACGTACTGAGCAGCCTTAAAAACCCGCGGGTCAAAGAGGTTGTAAAACTACGAAAGCGCCGTGAGCGTGACAAAAGCCGACTTATGCTTATTGAAGGCAGGCGTGAGCTGGAGGAGGCTTTAAAAAACGGGGCGGAACTAAAAACACTTTATGTCTGTAAGTCGCTTTTTAACAGCAGTGGGCAAGAGGATATAGTTAGCTGCGCACAGCAGCAGGGCGTAGAAATAGTTGCAGTCAGCGAACCCGTAGCATGCAAAATGGCATACAGGGACAATTCGGAAGGACTTCTGGCTGTTGCTCCACAGCCTGTTAAAAGGCTGGAAAACATTGTACTTGGAAAAACACCGTTTGTTGCAATCCTCGAAGGAATAGAAAAACCCGGCAACCTCGGGGCCATTTTGAGAGTAGCCGACGGAGCCGGAGTTCACGGCCTTCTTCTGTGCGACTGCGCCACGGATATATATAATCCTAATACGATTCGAGCAAGCCTGGGCACGTTTTTTACTATGCCCTTTGCACAGGTGTCTTCAACTGAAGCTCTGCGGTGGTGCAAGCAGGAGGGCCTGCAGACGGTGGCTGCAACACCTGGTGCCGACCTTGTTTACACGCAGGCGGATCTTTCAGGCCCTTGCGCTGTGGTGATCGGAAGTGAAGATCGCGGACTGGGTCGGCTTTGGCTGGACGAGGCTGATATTAAGGTCCGTATTCCCATGAAAGGCCAGGCCGACTCTCTGAATGCCGCTGTCTCTACAGCAGTTTTGCTTTATGAAGTAATGCGGCAACAAAAGGCATAGGTAAGTAGGTACTATTTTATGATTGCTCTGATCAGTCCGATTGGTCAGGTCAGTCTGTTTTAGGCAACTTGGAGGAATTTATATGACAATCATAAAAAACACTAAGTTAAGATTTATACTTTTTCTTGCACTGTTTATCACTTTGTTAGCTCCTGTACTACCCGCAGATGCAGAGACACAATATGTCTCAGACGTGCTTGTTATCACTCTCCGTGAGGGAAAGGGAAACAAATACAAAATAAAGAAAACACTAACAAGCGGCAGTCCGTTGGAGGTGCTGGAGGAAAGCGGTAACTACTTTAGAGTAAGGTCCAAAGATGGAGAAGAGGGCTGGGTGCTTAAGCAATACATGACTTCTGAGACACCGAAAACAACAGTCATAGCACGACTCAAGAAAGAGACCAGACGTCTGAGATCAAAAGTGGAAAAACTGGAAAAGGCCAGGGTTTCGTTACAGAATGACCTGAAGTCAGCCAGGCAGCAGTATACCGAAGATGTCAAAAAAATAAAAAAAGATCTCAATAAAAATAAGAAAGATGCCACCAGTAACAGCAGAGAGCTGAAACAGATTACCGATAAATACAACGCTCTGCTGGAGAAATCAAAAAACGTGCTGGAAATAGCAGAGGAGCGTGACAAACTCTTGCTGACACATGACAGCCTTAATGCCGAGGTGGAACATCTGCAACAAGAAAATGAGCGGCTCATGCGCACAGGTATGATACGGTGGTTCATAGCCGGAGGAGGTGTATTCTTTGTGGGTTGGATCGCAGGCAAGATATCTAGAAAGCAGAAAAAACTTTATTCAAGCCTGTCATGATCAATGGAGAAATCCGTCCAATCGGGGTTCATACATCTATTGCCGGAGGAATTTATTTTTCTCTGGAGCGCGCAAATGAACTTGGCTGCACAGCCATGCAGATTTTCTCTCATAACCCGCGCGGATGGTATGTAAAACCCTTAACAGATACTGACGTATCTCGTTTCAGAGAACTTCGGGAGCGGCTCGAAATGTTCTCAGTAATTCACACATCTTACCTGATTAATCTAGCGGCAAAAACCAACGAACTCCTGGATAAATCCATTCAACTTATGAAGGTCGAGATGGATCGCGCCGAGGCTCTTGGTATCGAGTACGTGGTGCTGCATACCGGAAGTGCCTCAGGTGTCGACCCTATTGTAGCTCGGGCCAAAGCCATAGACTCCCTTCGCATGCTCTCCAGGCTTGGTAGCTGGCATTCAAAGATTCTGCTTGAAAACACCGCTGGAGAAAGGGGAGATATTACATCATCAATGAAAGATCTAGGCACTGTGATAAACGAGGTAGGAAATGACCTCATAGGAGGGGTTTGTATAGATACATGCCATGCCTTTGCCGCAGGCTACAACATAACTTCAAAACCTGGTGTCGATCAATTGGCCAAGGAAGTGGAAAGTCACATAGGGTGCAGCAATATAAAATTAATCCATTTAAATGACGCTAAGGGCGATCTGGGCTCAGGCCTGGACAGACATGAAAATATCGGCGAAGGCAAGATCGGAAGTAAGGGTTTAGGGTTCTTTGTAAATCACCGTGTCTTCAGGGATCTACCACTGATTCTTGAAACTCCTAAAAAACATGAAGACGATGACCTGCACAACCTTCAACGGACTCGTGAGCTTCTTTATTAGTAAAGAAATTGCCTATTAATTTCTACACATCTACAATGGAAACTGCCCGCTGACTTTTTACGGGGGCATCACAAGATAGCCGAGTCTGTTGCGGCTTGAAAAACCTCTAAGCGGCTTGTTTGGCACTCCTTTTCCCTGAATCAACACTTTGTGGCTTTCACCCATCGCATCCGGCATAACAAGAGTGCGGACCTGGGCGGCTGTCTTCAGGAATTCCTCTTCCGGGAGGCTTTGGTGCATTTCCGTAATGATTTCGTCTATTCCGTTGCTGATAAGAAAGCTGGACTGGGTGGTAAATCCAATCGGCTCAAGCCCTGCGTTTTCTCCCCATTCGACCAAGGCCGAGAAATTTACATGGGCTGTTATGTCTTGATGTCCCACGCGCTTTAGCGGTTCTTCGTTGGTCTTGTGCTTGTGGTAGCAGATGAGTGTTCCTGTGCTCCGCTCCGGGCTGTAGTAATCGTGAGTATTAAACCCGTAGTCCACTGTTATGACATATCCTCTCTGGAGTATTGAGGAGACATTTTTTATCCAATTTTTTGCATTTAGGTTTAACTCTGTACGGAAACCTGGAGTCCGCTTTATCTTATTCCTTACAAAAAAATCTTTGATCATGCCTGAGGAGCACGGGCCGGTTTTTTCGACCAATATGCCTTCCTTTTCAGTGACGTATATCTCGCTTAACTCCTCATTATTATTGCAATTATTAAACTCTACCAGGTGGACAGGGAAGGAATCCAGAAGCTCGTTCGAAAAAATGCAGCCTGTGCAAGACTTAATGCTCTCAATGCTAGTAATCCACTTTACACGTTTAGAGTGTTTTGTAAGCAACTCTTTCTGGCGGCTCTTTAAAGAAGGGTTCAGTTCGACAATTATGTACTGAATGTTTTTATAGAATTCGCTGTGACGTTTGTTGATATGTTCAAGAAAATCCAGAGCAAACAGACCAACTCCTCCCCCATGCTCTACAAATATGAAATCGCCGGGCCTGTCAAGAAGTTTCCACATCTCGGCAACTTGATTTGCGATCATGGCTCCAAAAAGGAAATTAACGTTGGATGATGTGTAGAAGTCAGCAGCCTGCCCGATATCGGTATCAGGGGATGTGTAATAACCGAGACCGGGCTCGTACATGGCCATGGACATGAAACTCTCGAATGTTATAGGACCGTGGCTTCGTATCTGATCAATGATAAGTTTTTCAAGATCATCCATTAAATGTATGGTGGAAGGGAAGTTTATTCGGATTCAGGCTATTTCCAACATTCTGTCGAGCGCTCTTTTGGCTGGTATCCGTATTTCTTCGGGTACCTTAATTACTTGCGTGTTGTTTTCGAGCGCAAAAAGAACGCTTCTTAAGGATGTCTTTTTCATATTGGGACAGACCATATCGTTTCTTAGAGGGTAAAACCGCTTACCGGAATTTTCTAATCTTAGCCTGTAGAGAAGACCTGTTTCGGTCCCTATAATAAACTCTTTTGCATCCGATTCCCAGCAGTAGCGGAGCATGCCCGAGGTGCTGGTGACTTGATCAGCCATCTCGCATACCTCAAGGCGGCACTCCGGATGGGCGACAAAGACGGCAGCCGGATGCGCCGACCTTGCAGCTTTTACGTCAACCGGTCTTATGCGGTCGTGGACGTGACAGAAACCATCCCATGTGATGATCTCTTTTTTAGTGTTTTTTGCTATCCAGGCAGCCAGATTACGGTCAGGCACACAGATAACACGATCGGAATCAATAGCCTCAACGATTTTTACTCCATTTGAAGAAGTGCAGCAGTAGTCGCTTTCAGCCTTAACCTCGGCTGTGGTGTTTACGTAGGAGACCACCGGTACACCAGGGTAGCGCTTTTTCATATCTCGAAGTGTGAACTTTTCGGGGTATTGGTATGTGACATCGTTGTACCCAGGGAAATTCATTCTGAGTTCTCGAGGTCTGTCAACGGTAATCATATCAGCCATGGGGCAGTCTGCATCCATAGCAGGAAGAAGTACGGTCTTTTCCGGTGACAGGATAGAGGCTGACTCAGCCATGAAGTTTACACCGCAAAAGACGATTACATCGCATTCATAAGTCGCGGCTCTTTGAGATAATTCAAGCGAGTCTCCGGTAAAATCGGCTATTTCCTGTACCTCATCACGTTGGTAGTTGTGAGCCAGAATAACCGCGTTCTTCTTCTGTTTAAGCTCCAGAATTTTTTCTCTTAGTTCATCTCTTACCATCAGAGTGTTTGTCCTTCGTTCTTTCCCCGCCTTTTATAAGGGCGAGCAGGAATATTTTCCACATTATTAATATTGTTATTAGTATAAAGAAGCGTTCCGTCTTCCAATGTAACCCGGAAGATGGCATTAACGGCTCTGCTATATGCCTGCCGCGTTTTTACGGTTGCAGTCTCTGGCTTGCCTTGTCGCCGACCGTATAAGGTTAATACCTTATTCACATACCGACGGGTTTCGGGATACGGGGGCAGACTTCCGTATCTTTCCACTGCCGAAGGACCGGCATTATAAGCTGCCAGAGCCAGTGTTACGTTGCCGTCGAACCTGTCGAGCAGGTAACGCAGATACCGTACACCTCCGTCCACATTTTGTTC
>CAYWZR010000009.1:19236-23489 GCA_964462885.1 uncultured Nitrospirota bacterium | reverse complement strand
GGAATCATAATCCGCGAGTCCGGGGTTCAAATCCCTGCACCGCTACCATTTTAGTTTATTTATTTCATTTAAAAACAGTTAGTTACAGTATTTAGTCCTGATCATTGTTGCTTTCTTTTTCGCTTCCGTAGTCCAAGTTATTTTCATTGTACATATGCGAATGTCTCATCATTTCGTGAAAATTTGCTATTATTCATGTCATGTCTAAAACAATTTCGATTATCGGTGCAGGTGCCTGGGGAACCGCTCTTGCGCATCTGCTTGGATCAAAAGATTTGCAAGTCAAGCTCTGGGTGCGAGAAAACGATGTGCTTTTGCAGATACAAGATACCGGCTGCAACAAAACCTATCTTCCTGGCATAAACCTGCCCTCTACAATAACTCCTACATTATCGATTGAGGAGGCACTTTCTGCTGCAAACGTAATTATCGGTGTTATACCGACCCAGTTTATCCGCTCGGTATTCGGTAAAGCCGGGACTTTTATCCCCAAAGGGGCAATACTGGTCAATGCATCAAAAGGGATAGAGAAAAAAACTCTTCTTACAGCAAGCGGTGTCTTCAAGGAACTACTTGGAGACAAAGTGCAACATGCCGTTTTGTCAGGACCGAGCTTTGCAAAAGAAGTTTCTAACAAAATACCAACTGCCGTAAGCCTGGCCGCCGAGAACGAGTCGGAAGCCGGAAAGCTTCAGAAGCTTTTTACCACCCCATATTTTAGGGTCTACACAAACTCCGACCTGATGGGAGCAGAGCTTGGAGGGGCGCTTAAGAACGTTATAGCAATCGCCGCAGGTATATCCGACGGTCTGGGGCTGGGGCATTCTTCCAGAGCAGCTTTAATCACCAGGGGTCTTGCAGAAATGACCAGAATAGGCGTTGCCTTAGGGGCAGATCAAAGAACATTTTCTGGACTAAGCGGTCTGGGAGACCTGGTTCTGACGTGCACCGGAGAGCTTTCCCGTAACCGTACGGTGGGATTCAAACTCGGCTCCGGCATGAAGCTAAAAGATATTCTTAACGGGATGAAGACGGTTGCGGAAGGTGTGGAGACCTCCAGGTCAGCCTATGAGCTTTCAAAAAAAGTTGGCACTGAAACTCCTATTATTACAGAAATATACAAGGTGCTCTACCAGAGAAAATCCCCTGCCTCTGCTGTTAAACATCTGATGTCAAGACCTCCGAAGTCCGAATTCCATGGATGAGAACAAGCTTAAAACTCTACTGGAAAGTGTCAAAGCAGGTCGGACCAGCACAAATGCCGCACTGAAAAAACTAAAACACCTTCCTTTTGAGGACCTTTCATTTGCACGTGTGGATCATCACCGCCAACTGCGGCAGGGAATTCCCGAGGTTATTTTTGCAGAAAACAAAAGCCCTGAAGCAACCTTGGCCATAGCTTCTGCAATGTTGAAACGCTCTGGAAAACTTCTTATCACTCGTGCTTCCTCTTCACATCACGAAGCACTTGTTGCAGCTGGTCTGGATGCCGGAATTGAATATAATTCCTCAGCTCGCGCAATTGTGGTCTGCGACAAAAAACGAAAGTCTAAGGCAAAAGGAAATGTTCTCATTATGACGGCCGGAACCTCCGACATCCCCGTGGCCGAGGAAGCTGCGGTTACTGTTGGATTTCTTGGAAGCCAGGTAACCACTGTTTTTGATGTGGGAGTGGCTGGACTTCACCGTATAGTGGATAAACTTGATCTGCTAAGTAAAGCGCGTGTGGTGATTGTTGTGGCTGGCATGGAAGGAGCTCTGCCTTCGCTGGTGGGAGGACTTACAAGTTGTCCTATCATTGCGGTGCCGACATCGGTCGGCTATGGAACAAGCCTCGGAGGACTGACTGCGCTGCTTGCAATGCTGAACTCCTGTGTGCCCGGAATTGCGGTTATGAATATCGACAACGGCTTCGGCGCCGCCTGCCTGGCACATAAAATAAATATATTGTAGGGGCAGGCCCCCGTGCCTGCCCGGTTCGTGGTTGCCCCAAATCGTGGTTGTATGGGCCGTGTCTGCCCGGTTCGTGGCTGTATGGATAGAAAGATATACTGTGGGCAAGGGCAACCACGGGGGGATTGCCCCTACGCCTTTCTGAGCCGCTTCATGGCCTGAAGCGCTGCCATCACCCCTTCTCCAACAGATGTTGCAATCTGCATGCCTCCGCAGGTAACGTCTCCGGCAGCATAAATGCCCGGGATATTGGTTTCCTGCTCTCTGTTTACTATAACGCAGTCTCTCTGATTCAGATTGATCCCGGCCCTCTGGAGCAGCTTGCCACTTGGAACATGCTGTATTATGAAAAGAGCATTTGTTTCAAAAGAATCATCGCCATCCTCGTTCTCGATTATTATTTTTTCGACGGATGATTCGCCGTGAATAGACTTTATCCGTGTATCCGGTAGTATTCTTATCCCCTTGGCCTTTGCAGCTTCACACAGTTGTTCCGGACATTTAACCTTTTTGCAATACGAGACAAGAGTAACGTCACATCCAAGCTGTTTGAGCATAAGCGCATCTTCAACCGCGTCATGATCGTTTCCGTATACAACCACCTTCTTACCTGCGTAAAAGGCGCCATCGCAAACAGCGCAGTATGAAACACCCATTCCGAGAAAACGATCTTCATTTTCTATCTGAATCTTATGTCCGCCTCTTCCAGTTGTCAGAATAATCACGTCAGCGGTTATTATTTCACTCCTGGTAGTGACCATCTTCGGATCGATCCCCAGCCCGTACTCTATTACATCCGATTTCAGAATCTCGGCTCCAAACCCCCTGGCTTGGTTTTCGAACAATTGAAGCAGCTCTGTACCACTTATGGATTCAAATCCCGGGTAGTTTTCCACTTTGTGCGCCAGTTCCAGAGCGGATTTAGTCTTACCCTTAACCACAAGGGTCTGCTTATTTGCCCGAGCCGTATAGATGGCCGCGGCAAGACCCGCAGGCCCTGATCCAACAATTAACACCTCTGTCTTAAGTTCCTTCTGCATTAATCCTCCTCAATATCTCAGTCCTTAGTTTTATTATAGATCACTTAAGTCTTCTCTTGTCTGCTTGCCTCTATGGAGATCCTCGTTTTTTTAATTTTTTAATTTTTTTTTAATTATATTTAAATTATATTAAATTCTTTCAAGTTATTTTCAAGTTATTTTCTTGACATCCCGATATAAAGGTATATAAAATTTGCACAACTTCTAGTGTTTAAAGAGGCATCTAATGGCTTATAGAATTCTTCTTGCGGACGACAGTATTACAATTCAAAAAGTGGTCGAACTCATTCTTTCCGAAGAAGACGTGGAGATCAAGTATGCCAATGATGGCATGGAAGCGCTTGAATGCTTGAATGAGGTGAAACCTGATATCGTTCTTGCCGACATCGAAATGCCAAAAATAGATGGATACGAACTCTGTGAAAAAATAAAGAACGATCCGACAACTGCATCCATCCCTGTTATTCTGCTTGCCGGAGCCTTTGAACCTTTTGATGAAGGTCGAGCACGTGCTGTAGGCGCTGATGACTTTCTTATAAAACCGTTTGACTCTCCCGACCTGCTTGGCAAAATAGAAGCGATAAAACCCATCACACAGGGTGAGACTCCCATCATGGAAAATACTCCTGTTATAGAAGAAAACTCCTACGAAAACGAACCTATAACCGCCCCGGAAGTGACAGCATCTTTAGAAGAAGAGGTTACATCTCTTGAAAAAGAGCTGGAAGAGGAATCTGAAAAAGAGATACCCCTTGATCCAATCCGGACCGTAGTAGAGGAACTTACAGAAGAGAAGAAACCTGCTACTGAGCCAGAAGATATTGAAGAAAACATTGAAGAAAGCATTGAAAAGGACATCGAAGATGGGATTGAAGAAATTATTGAGGAGATTATTGAAGAGATTATTGAAGAGTCTGAACCTGTAGAGGCAGATGCATTGGATGAGAACATCATTGTCAATGAAAATGCCTGGAAGACTGAAGAGTTTTCGTCTTCAGGATTTATCAGTAGCCAGCAACCAATGGATGAGACAGAGGTAATACTTGAAGCCGTAGAGGCCGGCCCTGACATGCTAGTGGATGCTGAAGCAGAGGTAGTAATCCTTTCAGAAGAGTTTGTATCAGAACCGGAATCGATGCAAGTTATTGAGCAGATCCGGGAAGCTATTCCAGCACTCAGCCGGGATGAAGTAAGCTCAATTGTTCGAGAGTCTGTTGCATCAATACTGCCGGACAGCGACAGTATTAATGAAGCGCTAAA
>CAYWZR010000009.1:5999-19136 GCA_964462885.1 uncultured Nitrospirota bacterium | reverse complement strand
GTATTAATGAAGCGCTAAAATCGGCGATATCAGGGGCAGTGCCTGAAAAAACAGATATAGATGAATATTTGCAAAAAGCAATCTCCAGCCGTTTGCCCTCCAAGGACGATTTGGAAGCCTTAATAGCCTCAAGCCTTGACTCTGACGGCATAAAGGCTATGGTCAGGGAGACTGTTAATGAAAAAATAGGAAATGATCTTCTGCCAGCGTTTAAGTCAGTGATTGAGGATATACTCTTGGATCTGGTTCCGAAGACTACGGAACAGGTTACTCGCGAAGTTCTTCAGGAAACGCTTCCGGCCGGTATCACCAAAACGATTGAAAAGGTCTCTCTGGAAAGCATGCCTGGCCTTGCCGAAACTCTAATAGCAAAAGTGATCGATAAAATCCGGTCAGGTAGTTAATTGTTTTAAAAAAATATAAAATAACTTCCCTGAACCTTACAAACCCTTAAATACCAAATGGATAAAGCCTACAGCCCACAGGGCATAGAAGAGAAGTGGTACGCCTTCTGGCGTGAAAATGAACTATTCGGCGCTGCTGACCAAAGCGATCAGTCCGCCTTTTCGATTGTTATTCCCCCTCCTAACGTAACCGGTGTTCTTCATATGGGACATGCGTTAAACAACACTCTACAGGATCTCCTGATACGCTGGAAACGTATGTCAGGACACAATACTCTCTGGATGCCGGGTATGGATCACGCAGGCATTGCAACCCAGAACGTGGTTGAATCTGAAATAGGCAGAGAAGGACTTACAAGGCATGATCTAGGTCGTGATAAATTTATTGAACGTGTTTGGAAGTGGAAGGAACGTTCGGGCGGTCAGATTTTTAACCAATTGGAGAAGCTAGGCTGTTCCTGCGATTGGGATAGACAGAGATTTACATTGGATGAAGGGCTGTCAAAGGCTGTGACCGAGGTTTTTATCCGGCTGCACGAAGAAGGACTTATCTACCGGGGTGACTACATTATCAACTGGTGTCCCCGCTGTCATACCGCTCTTAGCGACCTGGAGGTTGAACACGAAGAAACCAAAGGTAGCCTGTATCATCTGAAATATCCCTTCAAAGACGGTTCCGTTAGTGACGGTTCGGAATTTGTTACTGTAGCCACAACCCGGCCAGAGACAATGCTTGGTGATACGGCTGTTGCGGTACACCCTGATGATGAACGCTATAGTCACCTGGTGGGCAGAACTCTGATTCTACCTGTTATAGGCCGGGAAATCCCTGTGATTGCTGACAGCTACGTGGATAGCCAGTTCGGCTCAGGAGCTGTCAAGGTGACGCCGGCTCATGACCCTAACGATTTTGAGATGGGGGTTAGGCACAATCTGCCTTCTGTGGTCGTGATGAACAAGGACGGCAGCATGTCGGAAGAGGCCGGGCCTTACGCTGGCCAAGACCGTTACGAGTGCCGCAAAAACCTGCTAAATGATCTGGAGGCAGGAGGAATCCTGATAAAAACCTCAGATCACCAGATGAGTGTGGGGCATTGTTATCGCTGCAAAACAGTGATAGAGCCACGCCGTTCTAAACAATGGTTTGTAAAGATGACGCCACTGGCAGAACCTGCCATAGAGGCTGTGAGATCCGGCAAGATAAAAATTATCCCCAAGAGTTGGGAGAACTCCTACTTTGACTGGATGCTGAACATCCGTGACTGGTGTATCTCCAGGCAGATATGGTGGGGACACCGCATACCTGCCTGGCATTGCGGCTGTGGTGAAATTATGGTTGCCCGGCAGGCTCCAAAACTATGTAAGGCTTGCGGCAGCACAGAGCTTCGCCGAGATGAGGATGTACTTGATACCTGGTTTTCCTCAGCTCTATGGCCGTTCTCCACTCTGGGATGGCCTGAAAAAACACCAGCCCTTGAGACCTTCTATCCAACATCAACACTGGTAACAGGATTTGATATATTGTTTTTCTGGGTTGCGCGCATGATCATGATGGGTATGAAGTTCATGGACGATATTCCATTTAAAGATGTATATATTCACGCTTTGGTTCGGGATGCACACGGGCAGAAGATGTCAAAATCAAAGGGGAACGTGGTGAATCCCCTGACAATGATCGAAAAGTTCGGAACCGATGCCTTTCGTTTCACACTTACGGCTTTTGCCGCACAGGGACGTGATGTTAAATTTTCTGAAGACCGGGCCGGGGGATACAGAAATTTTGTAAATAAGGTATGGAATGCATCCCGGTTTATTCTTATGAATATCGAGGGACACAAGGCAGCGGATATTTCCAGTTTGAAATTGAACCTTATCGACCGATGGATTCTTAGCCGATTAAATACCGCAGCGGATGAAGTTAACAGTGCACTTAAAGAGTACCGTTTTAACGATGCAGCCGCAACCGTTTACCAATTCATATGGAGAGAATTCTGCGATTGGTATATCGAGCTGTCAAAACCTGTGCTTCAGGAAAAATGCGGTAGTGCGGACGCCACTCGTGCTACTTTGCTTCATGTGCTTGAAACATCTCTCAGGTTGCTTCATCCGTTTATGCCGTTTGTGACTGAAGAAATATGGCAGTCACTGCCATACGATGGTTCGTCATACGATAACTCAAAGGCCGGAATTCGTTCAATAATGATTGCACCGTTTCCGGTTTTCAGTAGAGAGTGTGAGGATAGTGATGCGGAAAAGCGGATGGCTCTTGTAATGGATGCTATAGGCGCTGTAAGAACTATTCGGGGTGAGATGAACATCTCACCATCAAAACGTCTTAAAGCTCTTATTAGTGCTCAAGAACAGGATGCCTCGGTTCTTGAGGCAGCGCGGATATTTATTGAAACCCTTGCCCGCTGCGACGTTGACATAGGCACTAATCTCAAAAAGCCGGACAACGCCGCTACTGAGGTAAGGCCTCCTATAGAGATATATGTACCACTTGAAGGGCTTGTGGATATTGGAGCAGAAATTGCGCGGCTCGAAAAGGATCTTAAAAAAATAGAAATTGAACTTGCAACTATAAATAAAAAGCTTAATAACGAGGATTTTCTTGAGCGGGCACCAAAAGCTGTAATCGAAAAAGAACGATCTAAGCTTAAAGATGCATCCGAACGTGGTGTCAAAATAAAGGAAAGCATCGAAAAGATTAAGGCTTGCACAAAAATATCCTGACGTTTTAACCTCTCATCTCAGGGCGAACACAAGATTTGCCCCCTAAAGAATACATGAATTTTGCCCCCCTACAAATAACAACATCTATACGCAGGTTCCTTGAAGGTGCCTTGGCCGAAGACATAGGCTGCGGGGATATCACCACGCTGCTGACTATAGATGCACAAAAGCGCTCTGAGGCTGTTATAAAGGCCAAGCAAGATATGCTGCTTGCAGGAGCCGCATTGGCAGTAGAAGTCTTTCGGATGGGTGATGGAAAAATAGAGGTTGTCTTTGCTTTCAGTGAAGGCGCGACTGTTAGGAAGGGTGAGGTGATCGCAAAGCTTCAAGGCTCTACATCCGCACTTCTTTCGTGCGAACGTGTGGCGCTTAACATACTGCAGCAACTCTCAGGCATAGCTACGCTCACGAATAAGTATGTTGAGGCGGTAAAAGGCCTTCCTGTAAAAATTCTTGATACACGTAAAATCATGCCAGGCATAAGAAGCATGGCAAAGTACGCCGTGCGTGCAGGAGGCGGGTTTAATCACAGAAGCGGTCTCTATGACGGTATGCTGGTTAAGGATAACCATATCGCAGCCTGCGGAGGAATCAAGAGAGCTGTTCAGCGCATCAGAAAATCAGCACCTCATCTGCTAAAGGTTGAGGTCGAAGTAAAGAGTATGACTGAACTTCACGAAGCACTTGCTGCCGGAGCCGATGTGATTATGCTCGACAATATGGGTGTTAATGCGATGAAGGAAGCTGTTGATATTGTCAGCGGTCGGGTTCCGCTTGAGGCCTCAGGCAACGTCAATCTCGAAAACATCCGCTCCATAGCCGAAACCGGAGTTAACATGATATCTGTCGGAGCGCTTACCCACTCGGCTTCTGCAGTTGATATCAGCATGCGGGTCGGATCCTAAGCATCCTAAGCAAGAACAGCTTCCAGAGCTTCATCGATTCTCTGGAGGCCGACAATATCAAGTCCGTAGGTTTCGTTTAATCTGCTTAAGTTGTTATGCGGCATAACAACCTTTTTGAAGCCAAGCTTGGCCGCCTCTTTTATTCGCGCCTCGGCCCGGGGTACGGCTCTTAATTCACCTGACAGCCCGATTTCTCCAAAGACGACGGTATCAGGAGATACAGACCGGTCTTTAAGGCTGGAGGCTGTAGCAACTGCTATGCCGAGATCAGTGGCTGTGTCGTCCAGCTTTATGCCGCCTACCACATTAATATAGATGTCCATACCGACCATGTGAATGCCTGCCCTTTTTTCCATGACAGCAAAAAGTAGGTTACTGCGGTTGGAGTCTATGCCGAGGGCCGTACGCCGCGGAATTCCCAGTGCCGAAGGTGAGGCAAGAGACTGGATTTCGACTATAAGAGGACGGCTTCCCTCCACCGAAGCCGTAACCACAGCACCCGGAACATTCAGAGAGTGTTCCGAAATAAACAGCTCTGATGGGTTGCTAACCTCCATAAGTCCCTCGCTTGTCATGGTAAAGACTCCTATTTCGTTTGTGGATCCAAACCTGTTTTTCACCGCGCGCAGTATTCGAAACGTTCTGCCACTGTCGCCTTCGAAGTAAAGGACCGTATCCACGATATGCTCCAGAACCCTGGGACCGGCAATTGCCCCGTCCTTTGTTACATGGCCGATAATGATAACCGGAATCCCGGATTTTTTTGCATAGGCCGTGAGTCGTGCTGCGGCCTCTCTGACTTGTCCTACAGAGCCGGGCGCTGACGGAAGCATTTCGTTATGTATCATCTGGATAGAGTCTATCACCACAAGAGACGGGGAGATGTCAGCGGCAGTTCGAAGAATTTCTTCCAGGGAAGTGACAGGCAAGATAAGAACTTCTCGGGATTGAACATGCATTCTGTCTGCCCGGAGCTTTATCTGGCTTGGGGACTCCTCGGCAGAGACATAAAGTATATCGCCGCCGCCTCGCATTTCGGCAAGAGCCTGAAGCACCAGCGTGGATTTACCGATTCCCGGATCTCCACCTATCAGAATGACAGATCCTTGAACAATACCACCGCCAAGCACCCTGTCCAACTCGCCGATCCCGGTTTTACATCGTGGATCATCCGCCTGCTGGATATCACAAAGTCTGGCTGGCTCTATCGATGGCCCGGTCAGTGTACGGACCGATTTGGTTTCCAATTCTTCAACAAAGCTGTTCCATGAGCCGCAGTCCGGGCATTTGCCCGCCCATTTCGGGGATATATGGCCGCAACTCTGGCATTGATAGATTATCTTGGGTTTTGCCATCTATTAATAAGTGTTAGGTAATAATTTCCATGCTATCGTAGACGTATCCGGTTAATTAGCCACACTTCCTACAAAGTGGAGTTGGAAAGATACTTGAATTTAATTATAATAGCTGATAATTCAATAGTTGTGACTTAAGAGTAAAACAAGCAACCCACCATACAAAACAGCTTCCTAAAACTAGTGGATTTTTATGATAATGTTAATGAAAAAACATACCACAAATCCGGAAGAGCCTTGTTATTTAACTATAACCCAAATTGAGAGTTTTTTTACTCAATTGTGGGTCTATTATAAATTATATGAGTAGTTCTTTGTCTCAGTGGGAACCCAGCGATAGGCTTACAGCGCGCACGGACCAGTTAATAAAAAAACACAGAAAAGACATGCAAAGATGTCTTGAACCACTCGTATTAGCCCACTACCCTGAACTCATTAAAAAGTCTGATGATGAGTTCCGCAAGATGATCGAACTAAGTACCAAGATGACCCTCGTCGGTCACTCTTGTGCAGAAATAGCCGGGTATCCATTTGATGAGAGGCGTGTTAGAATTAGCGCTCTTTTCGGTGCGTGCTGTTTCCTGGCCGACAGTTTTCTCGACGACTTCGGAGATGCGGCTGCATATCAATATATAGATCGATTTGAGTTGATGCTTACAAAGGGTTGGTTTGATGTAAAGAATGAAAGAGAAAAACTTTTTTATGTGGTGACTACACGTCTCTTTGCTGAAAGGGATATGCTAAACCCTACACTCAGACAAGCCATATTCGGACAACATCTCGCACAGAAAAGGGATGTAAAACTTCGAATGGATGCCGAGCGTTTCATGGCTATGCCGGAAAACAAGAGACTAAGTACGCTAAAGGTCTGTGCTCGCGATAGGGGAGGTTATGTGGCCGTGGTGCTGGCACTTTTGCTCGTACCGGAACTGTCTCTCAACCATCATCAATTGCTTTTTCTGGCAGGCGCAATGTTTATGTTTATAGACGACCACGGTGATTGCTACTATGACCGTTACTATAACAGAATAACGTATATGAACCAGGTAAATGAGCCTGCAAAAATTCTTGAAAAGTTGTTTAATGATGGGATACTAAAGCTTCGTGACGGACTTCAGCAGGGGCCGGGGCAAGAAATCCTTATGACCTTCCTCTTTAGATACTTTGTGACCAGGCTCGATAAACATATGCAAGAAAAGGACAGGGGTAAACATTCGTGGACAGTTTATGAGTAATTTAAAAAAACTAGGCGAGGTATTTCGAGATAAGCGAGAGGAAGAAAAAAGGTAAGGCCCGTGAAACACCGGAAATAAGAAAAAAGAATGCCATAGGGGACTTGGTTGCTCTTAAGTTACAGACATTGCGAGGGGCAGACAAAATTGATGATGCACAGCCCCTTATCAGCCTAGATTACCGCAAGGAAGCGGCTGCGGCGCCTTTTCAATTCGATATAGCCAACGGGAAACTTCATCGCACTAAATGCAGTGCCATACCTCAAGAGTCGGGCACGGCTCTTTACGGCATCTGGGTTCCCGGCGAAGGAGATATGGCGCTTGCATGTAAGCAATGTAAACCAGTTTTATCGAAATCACAAAATGGAGTTGCAATGGGTAAAGGTGAAGATAATGGAAAAGATTTTGCCAGAGATATTGTTTTCGGATTTTTATCAATAATCGAACAGTTCGGATCTGTACTGACCGAGAGGGGCAGGGAATATCGCAGTTCTGACCGAGGCAAACAGGCGGAAAAGGCCTTTGAGAAGCTTTATGGTGAGTTGGACAAGAAGCAGAAGGATGTTCTTGACATAACGATTGCTTCGCTCGATACGCTCATTGATGTAGTTCGCAACTTTGACCAAGGGCTTGAAGAGAAGCAGAATGGGGCAAAGACCAAAAGTGCAGAAGGTTGCTCCAGTGTCACCTCAAAAAACCGAAAAAACAATGGAAAAATGAATAGATAAAGTCATTAAAACCATTTAAAAACCATTTAAAACTTGACATAAATTGCAAGTATTGGTTTACTTGAAATATGCTATGGTAATAATATCCAGATTGAGCGATTTGTCGTACATAAATGTGCTAAAATCTTGATACGAAAAACTTTTTTAAACGCAGGCACACCTGAAAAATGTGCTGAGACCTTTTTGTTAAAAAGTCTTTGCGCCTTAAGAAATCATTAAGTATATATCAAGCAATAAAATCGCTTATTTGGGGTAATTATAGTTAGGATGGTGAAAAAATGTCGGCTACAATAAGTCTCAAAGTAAAGCTCGGTCCCTTTGTATCCATTGAGGTGGCCGGTAATAACTGTGACGAAATTACAGAAGCTCTGAAGGGCTATGATGCCTTAAATTCCAGGATAGATTGCATGTGCGGCGATATGGCGGAGCGTATCTACCCTGATTGCGACTCGTCGCAAAACACAGAAAATCCGAAAGAGGCAATATGAAATTCTGGGCGCGTGGATTAATGAAGAGTTCTCCTGACTTCAAAGTGGCTGTCAAGACAGAGCCCTTGAATGTAGAGAGTAGTGTCAATGGCTCCTTAAAGGGATGTTTGAACAGTGTGTCAGGGACTTTTGATGAGGTTCCAATAAGAGTTACCATTCCTTTTATGAAGTGTAATCAGGGGAGAAGACCACCTGTCGTTGCCTCTGTAGGCGGTTTTAAATTCAAGCTCGACCCATTATGTGTAAATATTGACGGAGTCTCTTTGAATATGAACGGGGTCCTGGGCACGGGTGGAATCAACTCTTCCCTTGACTGTAAAGTGGACTGCAAGACTGAAATGGATGTTAAAGGCGACGCTGCTGTTAAATTTCACGTGGGAGATTAATCATATTAACTCTAACTATTTGAGGATTTGAGGATACGCTTTGTCCAACCACTCGCCACATAATTTCTCACGATGTACAACCGGAATAGTCCACCACCATATGGTCTGTCAGCACCAGATAGAAGTTACCGTCTGGCCCGCCACAGCAGAAGTTTATTTCAAAGATGAGCGCTACGTTAACATCATTAATACACAAACAAGGTTCAAGGCCGTTGTCTACAATGCCCTGACAGATCGTGTTTCGTGGAGCGTAGTAGGCCTGGACGGTTTACCAGGTGCAGGACATATTGACCAAACAGGACTTTACACAGCTCCTCCTAAAGGATCATTTTCTCACGGACTTACCGATGTCATAATAGCTACATCCGTTGATGACCCATTTAGAAAAGCTTGCGGATACGTTAGCCTTGTTGGACTGGGACCGTTGCCAGCTCCGACGCCTGAGATAGAAATATTTCCAAAACAGGCCTTTCTTTATTATCAGTCCGGTAAGCATAATTCGTATATGGATACAAGCAACAAAATACAGCTTTTTCGTGCCACACTTCGTAATTCAACATCTGCCGAAGAAATAGAATGGCTTGAGAACGACACTCTCGTGGGGACAGGGTTTAATCCATGGTATCTTTACTCTGCGCCGACCCTCTCTGGAGCATACGTGAAGGTTATAACTATTTCTGCCCGGATTAAAAACAAGCCAAATATACAAGACGAAGCAAAGGTTAAACTTTTAGACTATAAGTGGCCAGGGGTGGTGCCTATAGTGAACCCGCCCCCTATCCCCTAGAGATCGCCTTTGTGCATACCTGTAAATGATGACAAAGGTTGATATCATTGAGGCAAGGTTGAGTCATGCCGAAATGCTTGCGCCTGACATGAGAGCTGTAGATGTTGCAGAAATACGGGCAACCTACAATGTAGAACCGTTGGAGGCGCTTCGTGCGAGTGTTAAGGCAGCCTCTTTTGCCAGTACATGTTTCATAAACAACGAGCCCATATGCATGTTCGGGGTATCGCCTGTCAAAGTAATAGACGGTACGGGAAACACCTTAGAGAATGTTGGTGCTCCGTGGATGCTGGCAACCAATGGTTTCTACCGTTACGTTAAGAGCTTTATTTCTTATAATGGAAAGTATATCGAAAAAATGTTAGAACTCTACCCCATACTTATGAACTACGTTGATGAGCGGAATATAGCAGCAAAGCGCTGGCTGAAGCGGGCAGGTTTTACAATTTATGCCCCTGAACCTTGGGGTGTCCTGAATATGCCTTTCCACAGGTTTGAGAAGAGAAGGGAGGGCTTTTAATATGTGTACTTCAATTAATGGTTCTACGATATATCTAGGAGATGGTTCCAAGTTAACAATCAAGGATGACTCCAAGATAAAGATTGAAGATGGTTCAAAAATAACCATTAAAGATGACTCCAAGGTTAGAATTACAGAAGTAAGAAAAATCGACCCAATTCAAATTAAAGCCGTTCAGGACATTGCGCCAATAGCTGCACACATAAAGGAAGTAAACCACATAGATCCTTTATCAATAGAGTCGTTGTATGTAAATGAGATCAAAAACATTGATCCAGTAAAGGTTGAAGCATTTAATGTAACAAATCTTCCTATGGTCAATATGAGCATCAGGCAACTGCCTGCTCTTGACATGAACCTTAAGAAGTTGCCGCCTGTCTCTATTGGTCTCAACCAGGAATTCAAAGTTCCTTCCAACTATACTGTAAGGGGGCAGTTGCTTGGCATCGAGTTTTTTCGCATAAATCTTGTTGGCAATACAATGATACAACCGCAAGATCGTTTCAGGCGTGAGCAGGGGAGATCTCCTGACAAAAGCGCCCCTGAAACGGCTGCTGCCGGAAATCCAGCTATCCCTTCTATCTGCCGTGAGACGAGGAGTTGGCATTCACCCAGCAAGCGCGACTCTGCTCATTGCGGTCCCGCCACATTCAGCTGCGGCGCAAAACCGCACTCGGAAGAGTCGAAACGCAGCTACGCAAATTTAAAAAAACAAGGCATGACACACAAGAAATCATCATCGATTGCTCAGCAAGAAGAAACAAAAAGAAAAGGATCGCTCTCTTTTGGTCTCCCTTTTATGAGTTTTGCCATACCAGAGACCGAGTCAAATAACCATGATGAGACTGATATTAATTATCTCAATAAATCAAGCTCTGTAAGCAGTGGAGGATAAGTGATGAGCAACTGTCAAAGTAATTGCACACAACATTACCACGAAGATAGGGGAAGATACGGACATGGTGCATTACAGCACTACGAAAGCGAGTTTTGTCATCCCGGTCTCATGGGGATTTTTGGGGGCTTTATAAACCTTACAACCTCCACACTTCAAGGAGGCGCACGAATTATTAAACATGTTGTCGAAGGTTCTGTATGGCATGCAGAGAGCTGTAATGATTACCACTATAACAGCTGTAGTTGTCACAGTAATTGCCACAATTATCATGTAGAATGTGTGCCAAGGTCTTACGACTGTTCTTGTTGCTATTAATTTTTTTCTTAGTTTGAATGCCGGGTAGAGTTTTTCCAACGATAACTATTTTTAAATGAATGGAGATGGAGTTTTTATATGACTGAAAAGACAGCCGGAGATGCAGGTCGTAAGAGTAGTGCACCGAAGACAAAAAAGAACAGCGCCGCCAAAGCTACTACAACTAAGGTGAAAGCAAAAAAGGCTACGGCAGAAAGTCGAGATGAGAAATCAAAATCAAAAGCTGCCGAATCAAAAAAGAATGCTACAAAAACCGGCGTTGCCAGAGATACAAAAAGTTCATCTACTCGCAAGAGGAAAATTAATGCAACCAATGATCCTCTTGAACATTCCGAGCAGATGAATTCTCTCCTTACAAGGGGGTTTGACCTCCTTGAAGCAGGTATAGATCTCGGCATAAACCTTGTAAATAAGTTAGGCAATGTGGCGCAGGAGCAGGTAGTTGAAAAGGTCTCGGGCATAGTGCGTTCCGCAGCAACAATGAATGATATGGCCGGTACCGGATCTCAAGAGGTTTCTGTAGAAGACACCAAAGGCGAATCGATGGGTAAGCGAGTTCCTGAAGCTGACAATTCCGATGCTTACAAAGAGTCAGAAGCAGAGCAAGCAGGCATGCATATTGTTAACCGTTTGCCCATTTCCCCAAACAGCAAGGCTGATATTTCCTTCTCAATCAACAACAACTCACCTTCGTCACCTAAGACACTCAGCTTTACCATAGAAGGTTTTGTAGGAAAAACTTATAACGTCACACTTGACTCAAAGAGGTTCTCGATCCGACCATCAAAAAAGGTGATAGAGCCTATGGATTTTGAGAAATTCATGCTAAAAGGGGATATTCCTAAAGATACGCCTGAAGACTCCTACCACGGTTGGATCATAGTCTCCGACGCAAAGGAGCGCTTTAAAATTCCAGTAACTCTTTTTATCTCTTCATAAGAACAGTTTTTTGAGAGAAAGATGTATCTTTAAGGGCTAGGTGATAATAGAGTTTAAATATGTCTATACAAAAACAATTTGACGTTATTATTGTAGGCGCAGGCCCCGGCAACAGCAGTATAATTGTAGAGCCTTTTACAAACTTCGACTGGGGTAAGGAAGGAGGTAGAGATTATGGCTGATGATAACAGAACTTTTAATCCCAAAGAACATGCGGGACCTCCAGAGGAATACGAAAGCTTCAAAATGCCGGAAGGTCTAATTATCGATCAGACTATGCTGGACAAGTTCCTCCCCATAGCCAGGGAACTGAACTTAACCCAGGTACAGGCCCAAAAGTTGGTAGATCTTTACTCTGAGCAGGTCAAGCTCTGGTCTGCGGAACTTATGAAGGAGAGAGAGTTTTGGGGAAAGGACTTCAATGATTTTGAAGAGAAGATCGTCGAAACCAACGAATCCCAAAAAAACGTGTAAGTGTCTTGGAAAACAAAAGCAAAATGACGCTATCCGGCTTTCCATGACAGGTGCGCATACTTTTTCATAGGAGGTAAATATCATGGCAATTCGTATACTTGGTCCCTTTAACGACATTATAAACAAAACTACGACAGAGGTTGTAGACAGTCAGATTACAAGCAAGGTTGTCGGTGTATTGACCGCACTGATAACCTCAAGCGTTGATGTTGTTGATGATACGCTTAAATCGATTAGGGATATGACAAAAACAGAGGAGTCACAATCATAAATTTTAAGGAGGTATGTTATGTCGTCATGCACTAGTGAACATAGTCCGATCTATGACCCATGGGCGTCTTGTTGTTGGGGCTCTCCACACCCATATTTCTATAATCCGTTCGCCTATTGGGCCGGATCCTGTTGTACGGTTTGTGGTAAGCCTTATCAGTTTTGTAGTTGCACACAAAAAAATCTTATGAAATTGCCACAAGAACTTACAGGCGATCCAACGGGCGCAAAAGAGGCATTTATAGGCGGAACTCTGGATGTGCATCTCACGCTGGAGTACCTGCCTATTGTAGTAGCAACAGCCAATGTGAAACTTGTAATTACTGCCGTGGACGGTACGGTAACGACAGTGGATTTAAGCGGTATAGCCAGTGGCTACCACGTTAAAGAGGACTTTACTGCATTGAGTCCGGGAGCGAAGATAAAGCTTGAGGTGACTGACTGTCAGGCACGGCTAAGATGGTGTGAGGTTATAACATGTTGATAATAAATAATATGGGGGGTAAACTGTGAACGGAAATAGAATGGCTCATCACATGGATTTTAGCCGTATGGGTTTTATGCAGCCAGCTAGAAGAGGATTACACAGTCCACATGCAGAACATCACGGTTTTTGCCACTCTTGTTGTCATCCTGTGGCAAAGTGCTGTTGTCACAGAGAGTGCCGTAAAGAGTCAAAGGAACTGCTTGTCAACGCTTTGGA
>CAYWZR010000009.1:0-5899 GCA_964462885.1 uncultured Nitrospirota bacterium | reverse complement strand
GGCAAAGCTGTCATAGGCGGTGGATGTTGTGTACATCTTTCCATTGAATATATGCCTATACCTGAACTTAGAAGAAAGGGTCTTGCCTCTGCCGGTGACCTTGCGATTGTTTCAGTAGATGTTATCGACAGCGAATCCACCGTACTTGGCTGGGAGAAGCTGGTGCAACCGGGTTATCATATTAAGGAAGGCATTATTACAACACACCCCGGCGCCCTGCTGAGCTTGAAAGTAATAAACGCCATCGCCCGAGTAAGATGGTGCGAGGTCTTTAGCTGCTAAAGTTCGCAAGCTGTTTGACCTTAGCGACAATCATTTATCTTTGCTAAAAGCAGAAGGAGAGTAGAGATGTCTACAGACAATAAAAAAAGCCAGGCTGAAAAAGACTTAGAAAATCAGACTAATAACATGTTAAATGCTGCATTTGAGGAGTATAAAAAGCGTGTCTCTGGCACTGATGCGATGAAAGAAGCGGGCAGTGAGACGGCGAGTATGAAAACGCCCTTTGCAGGGCCGGAAGGCTCGCCTGATTTCAGGTTTATGCCCTTTATGTCTGCTCCAGGAATGCCACCTTATCCTGGATATCCAGGAACCATGCCACCCATGCCTGGAATTGCACCGAAACAATCTAGCAGCTCAAGAACAGTAGAAAGCGGCACTGTACCACAGATGGGCAACATTATGAAGCTGGGTGTGGAGGTGATAAACGCAAGCCTTTTGACTTGGCTCAAAGTAATGGAAAGCCTTGGTGGAGTACGGAGTGAGTGTTCTTCACCGCACTCTTCTGCTGCCCCTTCAGGGTGTGGTTCATATGATTATCATCACTATGGACATAATCACGGTGGTCATGGTTCTTGCCACAACATTTCTTCCTGTTGCGAATTTGAACACTCCTGCAACGGTTGCAGTTGCGAACCTGGTGTCAACGGCTGTAGCTAGTGTATAAGCCCCTACATTTCATACCCTTACCTCAGAATGACACCACACACGTAATGGACTTCTCCTACGCAGAATAATACCCTCTCACCAAAACAAGATATTAAAAAACAGAGAGGAAAATTTATGTCACTTCCATTAAACAAAACCAAAATTGTTTGCACAATCGGACCTGCCTCAGAGTCTCCTTACATCATAGAAAAAATGATCCGGGCGGGCATGAATGTAGCGCGCCTCAACTTCTCCCACGGTGATTTTTCGGGACATAAAAAGGTGATTAAGAATATCCGTACTGCATCACTGGCAGCCGGATATCGTGTGGCAATTATGGCCGACCTGCCGGGACCCAAAATGCGTATCGGCCAACTGGCCAACGAACCGATAGAGTTAACATCTGGAGACACGTTTACCTTGACGACCAAAAATATTCTCGGCAACACTGAACAGGTATCCGTGAACTTTGATCGCCTGCCTCAAGCCGTAAAGACAGGGAACGCATTATTTCTGAATGACGGAATAATTCAGCTTGAAGTTATCAGCATTGATGGAGACAATGTCCACTGTAAAGTTGTTGTCGGCGGTGAATTAAGTTCACGTAAAGGGCTTAATTTGCCAGGCATTGATCTTGGCATAAGTGCCTTTACCGACCATGATCGTAACTGCCTGAGATTTGCCTTGGAAAACGGAGTAGAAGCTATCAGCCAATCATTTGTTGAGACAGAGGCGGACATTACCGCTGTGCGTGAGGCTGCTGCTGACTTGGGTTACAATCCGTTTATCATCGCCAAAATAGAGCGCGCCGGGGCTCTTGACAATATAGATGATATACTCAAAACCGCAGACGGAATCATGGTGGCAAGGGGTGATCTCGGAGTTGAAATACCGATTGAACAGATTGCCATTGTCCAAAAACGCCTTATGGAAAAAACAATTGTACTTGGCAAACCAATCATCATTGCGACGCAGATGCTTGAGTCAATGGTAGCACACCGCCGACCTACCCGTGCCGAAGCGACTGATGTCGCCAATGCAATTCTTGACGGCACTGACTGTGTCATGCTCTCAGCTGAGTCAGCCATGGGTAAATATCCTGTAGAAGCAGTTGCAATGCTTGCAGGAATAGCTGAGGTCACGGAACCTTCCAGGCCAGGGTCGCGGCAAAGGGAATTTATGCAGGCCGATGGTTTTAGCAGTGACCTCAGTAACCTGGACCTTATTTCTTTAAGCGTGTACTTTACACAAAAACGTGCCCGTTCGGCTGCGGTTATCGTACCCACAATGAGCGGAGCCACAGCCAGAAACGTTACCCGATTCAGGCTGCCCGTCTGGGTAGTTGCAGTAAGTCCTAATGAGGCAACATGTATGGCATTGCAATTTTCATACGGAGTTCACCCGAAACATGAACCCAATCACCCCGAAAACTGGAATATCTTCGCACGGAAGTGGATGGAGTCAAATGCAGTAGAGGGTGATATGGTGCTTCTGACCGAAGGTCCTTCTGCTACTCATCCTGAAGCAAACAATAGAATGGAAATTATAGACCTTACTTAGTAACACACATTATGAGTCAGTGCTTTCACTTAGCAGGTTATCAAAATATGCGATTGTATTTTTCAACCCATCTGCCAGCGGCACTTTGGGTTCCCATCCCAGCTTCTCTCTGGCGAGAGTGATATCCGGCTGTCGTTGTTTAGGGTCGTCAGATGGTAATGGTTTGAGTTCTATGTTTGAGGTAGAACCTGTCAATTCTATCACCTTTTCCGCCAATTCCAGAATGGTAAACTCAACAGGATTGCCTGTATTGACCGGACCGGTAAAGTCATCAGGGGTCTTCATAAGCAGGACAAAGGCTTCTATCAGATCATCCACATAACAGAAAGAACGGGTTTGCGAACCATCTCCGTAAATCGTTATGGGTTCACGCTTAAGCGCCTGGACAATAAAATTAGAAACCACCCGGCCATCGTTTGGATGCATGCGTGGGCCATAAGTGTTAAAAATACGGGCCACCTTGATGCGTAGGTCATGTTGACGATAATAATCAAAGAACAGCGTCTCAGCACAGCGCTTGCCTTCATCATAGCAGGCACGTAGGCCAACCGGATTAACATGTCCCCAGTAGCTTTCCGGCTGTGGATGAATCTTTGGATCGCCATAAACCTCGCTGGTGGATGCCTGGAAAATTTTGGCCTTTACCCGCTTGGCCAACCCTAGCATGTTAATAGCCCCATGTACACTGGTTTTGGTAGTCTGTACCGGGTCAAACTGGTAATGTATGGGTGAGGCTGGACACGCAAGGTTGTAAATTTCATCCACTTCTACATAAAGACCAAAAGTGATGTCATGACGCATCACTTCGAAATGAGGCTTTTCCAGAAGATGCAGAATGTTGTCTTTTGTGCCTGTGAAAAAGTTGTCCAGGCACAACACATCATGACCATCCTTAAGCAACCGTTCGCAAAGATGTGAGCCAAGAAAACCAGCTCCACCTGTAACCAGAATACGCTTTCGAATAAACTGTCTCATTTACCTCCCCCTAATCCGGCATAGCCGGAATACAACAAGATTGATTACACATGCTTAAGGCTATTGTGACAAAAGAACGCTTGAAAGATAAAGTGACGGACTATATTGCAGTACTCCATGATCTTAGATAGATAACATTCTGTTTCAATTAATTTTGTTTATATGCCGTATAATTTCGGTCGTGCTTTGTCCCGCCACCAAGGGAATCAGCTTCACATGTCCGCCCCAGGATTTCACCGCCTCGGCACCCACCACTTGATCCTCTGCATAGTCAGCACCTTTAACCAGAATTTCCGGTCGTACAATATTAATAAGACTAAGCGGCGTATCTTCGTCAAAAAGAACGACCGCGTCAACAGAGGCAAGCGCGGCCAAAATCTGAGCACGTTCCCCCTCGGCAGTCACTGGTCGTAAACTCCCCTTAAGAGTGCGAACCGAGCGATCAGTATTCAAGCCAACTATCAGCCGATCGCCAAAACGCCGGGCCTTATCCAAATAGGTGACATGGCCAATATGTAAAATATCAAAACAGCCATTTGTAAAGACAATACTCTCACCTTTTTCTCGCCACGCAGCCACCCGAGCCTGCAACGTCTCCATAGTACAAATTTTCTCCGATATCCCACCGCAGTCATCGCAACCGCCCATGGACTCCTCGACCGAAAGAGCTTTCATCAACTCATGGCCCTTGATCGGCACAGTACCTACTTTGCCCACCACTACTCCGGCCGCAAGGTTGGCAAAATGCAGAGCATCAAGACGGCTTAGTCCGGCAACAATGCCTGCCGTTAAGGTAGCAATCACTGTGTCACCGGCTCCTGAAACATCGTAGACCTCTCTGGCCAAAGACGGAATTATTCGAACCTGGCCATCACTGACCAGAGCAACTCCCTGTTCACTTAAGGTTACAGCCAGAAAATCCAAATCGAGTTGTCTCGTCAAACTAACTCCGGCATCGAGCAGATCATCAAGTTGCCTGGCAGAGAACCGGGTAGCCTCCGCCAGCTCCCGGCGGTTGGGTGAAAGCGCAACAGCTCCTGTATATTTACTGTAATCTACTCCCTTGGGGTCCACAAACACCGGAATAGACTGTTTTTTTGCCTGACTGATAACTTTACGACAGACCTCTTCCTGTAACACTCCTTTGTCATAATCAGACAGGATAACAGCCGCAGGCCGGTTTTTGAGTATTTCGTGTACGGTCGCAAGTAAATCTTCCACTGCCGGGAGCAAAGCTTCTGCCTCCTTGCCGGCAATCGGAAGATGTTTTTCATGGTCCAGCCTGAGCATCTGCTGATGTCCGCCTATGATCCGTGTTTTTGTAGTGGTTGGCCGATCTGCAAGTATGATCATCGACTCACTGTTTACACCAGCCTGCCCGAGTAACTCCGCCAGCCGGACAGCCGCAGGATCTCCACTGCTGGATACAGGAGCAGAACCTTTACCACGAGGAAAAAACCCTTGGCTGCCGGTAGTAGTTGAACAGCCTCCGCCCACAAACCCGACCAGCCTGGGCGAAAAGCCCAAACCTGCAAGGTTTAGAGCTACATTTGCCGCGCCCCCGCAACGCTCGGTTTCGTGGTCGACCCGGACCACCGGAACCGGAGCCTCTGGGGAAATACGGGATACATCTCCCCAGATATACCGGTCCAGCATAAGATCGCCAACTACAAGAATTTCTTTTCCCCAGAAGCCGGCCTTCAGAGCTTCAAGGATTTTGGGTCGGTTTTCAAACATCGGCAGATCTCTACAAATCCCCTGTAAAACTTGTAAAAGTAGCCTCTATCCAGTCACACAGTATATGTCCAACCAGGATGTGACCCTCTTGAATACGAGCGGTTGTAGGCGAGGGAATAACGAGGCAGATATCTGCCTCGTCCTTTAGTTGGCCTCCCTCGCCTCCACTTAATCCCACGGTGTAGGCTCCAATTTCTCTGGCCTTCTTAATGCCCCGCATAACATTTTCGCTATTGCCAGAGGTGGAAATCCCAACTACCACGTCATCAACACTACAAAGCGCCTCCAACTGGCGGGCGAAAACGGTATCAAATCCATAATCATTGGCAAGCGCAGTAAGAATGGATGTATCGGTTGTCAGAGCTATGGAAGAAATTGCAGAGCGTTCTCTGCTGAAGCGACCTACCAATTCTGCGGCCAAATGCTGGCTGTCAGCGGCACTGCCGCCGTTGCCCATCCAGAGGATTTTACCTCCATTACTCAAAGCCGCACTCATACGACTGGCTATCTGCTCAATCTGAAAGGCCATTGGTTCCAGATTCGTTACCATAGCTTGATGTTCTTGAAGTATTTTAGAAAGTTTAATCATTAACTTGGAGGGCCGGCCGCCTCGACTACGACAGCGAGGGCCTGCTGGTGCTGACTGATGACGGCAAGTTGCAACAGCGCATCGCCAACCCGAAATACGGAAAATCCAAGG
>CAYWZR010000008.1:0-23586 GCA_964462885.1 uncultured Nitrospirota bacterium | reverse complement strand
GTCTACACTTCACCGGGTATTCAGGCGTTTCTGGGGACCTATACCGGGAATGATAGAAATAGCGGCGCTGCTTTCGGCCATGGTTCATAGATGGGACGATTTTATAATAATAATGGTTTTGCTTTTTACTAATGCCCTCATAGATTTCTGGCAGGAATCAAAAGCTTTAAATGCCTTGAAAGTATTAAAGGAAAAATTGGCAAAACAGGCGCTTATTCTAAGGGATGGAAAGTTTCAGTCAGGAGATGCCAGAGGGTTAGTCCCGGGAGATATCATAAAAATAAAAATAGGATATTTGATTCCCGCAGATGTAAAGCTGATTGATGGGGATTTCATACAGGCTGATCAATCAGCGCTGACAGGAGAATCACTACCTGTCAGTAAAAAAACAGGAGATATAGCATATTCCAACTCCATCGTAAAACAGGGAGAGATGCTGGCTGTAGTTACCAATACAGCGCTGAATACTTTTTTTGGTAAAACCGTGGCGCTTGTTGCAAAGGCCCAAAGAGAAGAGAGCAGTCATTTTCAGAAAGCCGTTATTCAGATAGGGAATTATCTGATTATTATCACGGTATTTCTGGCGGCGATTATCCTGATCACCGCCATGTTCAGACATGAAAATATGATCGAAATATTGCGGTTTACTCTTGTCTTAACCGTTGCTGCAATTCCTGTGGCACTGCCTGCTGTGCTGTCTGTAACAATGGCAGTTGGTGCCATGTCTCTTGCAAAAAAACAGGCGATTGTAAGCCGTTTGGTTGCTATCGAAGAGCTTGCTGGAGTAGATGTTTTATGTTCTGACAAGACCGGCACCTTGACTCAGAACAGAATGACGGTTTCCGATCCTGTTCCCTTTTATGGGCATACAGAGGAAGAGCTAATACTCTACGCGGCCCTTTCATCAAAGGAGGAGAATAAGGATCCGATAGAAACACCAATATTTGAGTACATGGAAAAAACAGGACACCTAAAAGATTTAACAGCCTATCAACAGATAAAATTTACACCCTTTGATCCAGTAAGCAAAAGAACTGAAGCGATTGTAAAGTCGGGCGATAAAACGTTTTCAGTTACAAAGGGGGCATCACAGGTAATACTGGGCCTTTGCGGAGACCAGATAAACGAAGAAGAAATTCAGCAAAAGGTAGAAAGTTTTGCGAATAAGGGATTCAGAACACTGGGTGTCGCAATCAAACAAGAGGGAGAAGAAAAATTCGAATTAATAGGTCTGCTTCCTCTTTTTGATCCACCCAGGGAAGACTCAGAGTCAACTATCGAGGAGGCGAAAAAACTCGGCTTGGAAGTGAAGATGCTCACAGGCGATAATATCGCCATTGCCAGACATATCGCTAATATTTTAGGGATTGGTAAAAATATTTTAGATTCAAGAGATCTTAAGGGGGCGAACAATAAAGAACTTATTCTGCTGGGAAAGATCATTGCAAAGGCAGTTTATAAACGCTTGTCTCCGGATGTGCCAGAAGAAGGCGCACAAAAGGTCGCGGATGGAATTGTAAAAGATATTGTAAAGGATATGGAGAGAGAGTTTGAAAAAATAGAATTGCCAAAAGACTATGTGAAGATGCACGAATCTGAAATTATAGAGGTGATAGAGAATGCCGATGGCTTTTCCCAGGTGTTTCCAGAGGACAAATATTTTATTGTTGACAAGCTTCAAAAAGCCGGACATATCGTTGGAATGACAGGTGACGGTGTTAACGACGCGCCAGCACTAAAGAAGGCAGATGCTGGTATTGCGGTTTCAGGTGCAACAGATGCGGCAAGGGCAGCTGCGGATCTTGTATTGTTGGCTCCGGGGTTATCCGTAATTGTGGATGCCATAAAAGGGGCTAGGATAACGTTTGAAAGAATGAAGAGTTACAGCATCTACCGGATAGCCGAGACTATCAGGGTCATTCTATTTATGGCGGCATCAATTGTGATATTCAATTTTTATCCGGTCACCGCGATTATGATTATTATCCTTGCGTTCTTAAATGATCTGCCCATCCTGGCTATCGCTTATGACAGAACAAAAGTAGATAACGTCCCTGTGAAATGGAATATGAAGGAAGTTATGGACATATCCACGGTCCTAGGGGTTTTAGGGGTTATAGCCAGCTTTGGAATTTTTTATATTGCCGAAGAATACATGCATCTTTCAGCTCCGGTTGTTCAAAGTTTTATATTTTTAAAACTGGCAGTAGCCGGACATTTAACAATATTTATTACACGAACAGAAGGCCATTTCTGGCAGAAACCTTACCCTGCTCCTTTACTACTCTGGGCGGCTCTCTTAACAAAAATACTGGCAACACTCTTTGTAGTCTACGGTTGGTTTGTAGCTCCAATCGGATGGAAATACGCCATGCTGGTTTGGGGATACGCTATCGCATGGGCTGTGGTTAACGACTTTATTAAAGTCTGGACATACAAGATGCTTAAAAGTTCAAAGGGATAAAACAGCTTTTTGAACTCTGAGTAAATAACTTGGATCTTATGTTTAACTTTGCTTTTATTGATCTTATTTTATTTTATTTTATAAAAACTCCTGTCAGGCCTTTGGAGATAAGAGAAGCGATGTTGGCAAGGATACGCGGCAATGAAAGACCTCCGGGATAGGCTAAATATTTAGGTTCCCATTCAGGGCCGAATTTATCTTTATAATGACGCAGACCCTGACAATTATAGAAATGTTCACCATGACGGAATACAAACGCGCCCAGCTTGCTCCAGAGAGGGGCAAGTGCATGATCTTCAAGTCCTGAAAGAGGAGCCATGCCCAGGTTGAACCATTTGTATCCTTCATGTTTGCTCTGCAATATCAGGTTAATGAACAGGTAGTCCATAATTCCGTTTGGGGCATCGGATATGTGGCGCATAAGATCGATCGAGAGTTCATCTTTTCCATTGCCAGTCCATATATTGGCAAAAGCAATAATTTTATCTTCTTTCTTAACTATGGCAACAGGAAATTGTTTTAGATATTCTTCATTGAAAAAACCGAGGGAGAATCTCTTTTCCCTTGTGTTTTTTGCTTCAAGCCATGCATCGGATATTTTTCTTAACTCCGGAAGAATTATAGGAATATTTTCCTTGGAAATCATCTCAAAAGAACATCCCCCTTTGTCTAGTTTATTAAGGATGTAACGCATGTCTTTGTGTTCACGTCCTTCAAGTGAAAAAGTTTCAAGGAAAACACGTCCTTCCTCACCAAGTTTGACAAACGTAAGTCCCAGATCTGCATATATATGTAGGTTTTCAGTCCCCACCTCATAGAAAGCAGTCAATCCGTTGTGGCGATCACTCAGCTCTCTAAAGCGCCAGGCTAGTTCAGATATCTCTTCCTGCTGGCCGATGGGGTCTCCCATGGCAATCCAACTTGAGCCCTCGATTCCATACATAATAAATGAGCTACCGCTTTCGCTGAATAAGATAGCTTTGTCGCCGAGAAGGGCTAGATTCGCCAGACTGTTTGGAGAAGTGACTGCGATCTCTCTTGCTTTTTCCATATCCAAATGGCTTGCAAGAGAAGGTTCCGGCGCAACAGGACGAAGCAGTTTAGCTGCTGCAAAAAACAAGAGCATACAAGTTGTACCGACAGCAGCTCTTAGAAATCTAGGAGCGTCTCCAGTGATCGCAAATTGCCACCAGAGATTATCAGAGTATTCGATATGTTTGTATGAAAAAAATCCCAGCCAGGCAGTACATATCAGAACTGATGATATAGCGGCTGTCCACCCAGGTGTAAATCTCTGTCCGATAAGAGATGCCTTGCGGTAGAAATAACGGTGAGCCGGTAAAAGGGCGCAGAACATAATTAACATGGTTATCGCCTCTTCGTAATCAAAGCCTTTAAGCAGGGAAAATACCGCTCCGGCTCCAAGAAGAATGAGAGTAAGAACATATGCCACGTCAAGCCTGCGCTGCAAGCCTTGCGCAAGTACTATCAATCCTGCTCCAACCAGGCTGCCAAGAAAATGCGAAATTTCAAGCACGGGTAAAGGAACAAAATGTGCAAGTATTGCAAGGCGATTTTTTAAAGCAGGTGTTGCGCCAGAAACAAGAAGGATTATACCACCTGCAAAAATGGTAAATGTAAGAACATGCGGTGTGAAAGCCGTAATCCAGCGTCCGAAGATACGAACTGTTTTATCTACTTCTTTTTTTCTTTGAACGATTTCAAATGTACCCAGAAAGATAGCCGAGATTATCATCGGGAGAATATAATATATTGTCCTGTATGCCAGAAGAGAACCAAGCAGTTTTGCCGGATGCATGGAAGAAGATAGTAAAATTATGATCACAGACTCAAAAATTCCAAGTCCGCCTGGAACATTACTTATTACGCCGAAAAATTGCGCAAGCATAAAAATTCCCATAAACTCCGGATAAGAAAGTTTTGTATCAGGAGGCAGCAGGACATAAAGCACGCTACCTAGCAATGCCCAGTCAAGGGAAGCTAACGTTAATTGAACAAAGGAAAGCTTTATCGGAACTAGAGGGATTTCCCATCTCCAAATTTTCAGCGATTTTTTTCTTAATTTTTTCCTTAAAAAAATACCTGTCAGGAGGTATCCGCACGGCACCATAAGAAAGATTGCTCCGATTGTACGAACAGAGGTAAAATGAGTAGAAAGCGATGAAGGGATTGTAAAAGGTTCAAAAATAAAAACAAAACCACCCAGGGTGAAAAAACCCATCCACAAACTGAGACTGCAAAAGACTACTATTTTGGCTATATCAATTGCTGAAACTCCCCATGCCGAGTATAAGCGGTATCTTATCGGCGCACCACTGAGCATGAAAATTCCCATATTATTACTGATGGAATAGCTTATAAAAGACGCAATAGCTATCCTGCTGTATTTAAGCTGATGTCGGATATATCGAAATGCAATAGTGTCGTATCCAGTTAATACTATGTAATTTAGTATAGTTAACAAAATGGCGAGAGAAAAACTATAAGCCGGAATTCCCTTCAGATTGTAAAGGATGTCCTGCAAGTGGTATTCTTTAAGTTCAGAATTGATAATTAAGAGCGCTGTAGCGAAAAGAGATACGCTAAATACAAGTCCAACGCTATGTAGAATCTTTTTTTTCATCTTTTTTTTCGAAGTTTCATTTTCGAATTGGTGTGACAAACTTCCTTTTTCAAACGTCTTTGCTATTATAAGATCAATTACAAAAAATTATATTTTCTATAAAATATGGCAAATGTCCAGAGGAAGTTCATAAACTAGTGAAGCCTGATTCACCATTCTATAAAGATACCCTTAATATACTGAAACAATCCGAACTCTTCGGTGGGCTTGAAGATAGTGTTATCCGGGACATGTTGCTTATGTTTCGAAGAGAGACCTGGCTGAAGAAATCCATTGTTATGGAACCGGAGCAGACTATCAAGCAATTTTTTTTGATAATATCGGGCAGAGTGAAGGTTGAGCGGGTCAATCCAAATACTGGCAAGGAATTCACTCTTTTTCTTATGGGGCCGGGTGACGGCTTTGATCTGCTGCCACTTCTTGATGGCAGGCAACATAATGTGTCGATTGTGGCAATGGATGATCTTGAGGTGTTATCAACCACTTTTGATACAATGCATGACTGGATAGAAAAACACCCATGTTTTAACTCGACATTTCTCCCTTATATTGGAAAACAGATACGTCAAATCTCTAATCTCGCCTCTGATATGGCGCTTCATGATACAGGCACCCGTCTGATGAAGCTCTTTCTGCAGCATACTGTTCAAGACACTCCACCTCCACACCTAAAACTTATCAATGATTTTTCTAATGAAGAATTAGCCGGTATGATAGGCTCTGTTCGTGCAGTTGTAAACCGGTATCTACAGAAGCTGAAGAAGGAGGATATTGTTATTGCCCGAAGGGGAGTGCTGGAAATTAAAGATTTGCATGCTCTTGTGGAGAAGATTGAGCATCATGTGAGTTTAAATGCCAGCCCAGAGATAGTTTAACGTTTTAGTGAAAGTTACAAAGCATCTCAGTATTTTAAAAGAAAAACAACTTGCTGATTTTTTGCAGGAGCATTAATAAATTCTGAATGCCGGATTTAATCCGGCATTCAGAAAATTTAAACAGTTCTATTACAAAAAATACTGAGCACAAGTTGTATTAAGATCAATTACTTTTCCCACCCAAAGCTTTAGTAGTAAAGCTTCTAATCTCACTTTCTGTTTGCTGATCACGGCTATCAGATGCCACGACTTTCCAGTAATACGTAGTAGCAGGTTGAAGGTTGGTTACAGTATAATAAATTGTATTACCACCTGTAATAGGCGTTTTACCGGTACCTGGATTGGCTAACCCGGAATCTTCTCCCCCTCCTCCACACTGAGAAAGAAATAAAGACCCCGTTATCAATAGTGCAATCATAAGAGCATCTCTTTTTCTTTTTGGAAGCGCTCCTACAACGGCAAAGCCCATCAGAAGGAGCGTGCCTGGCAGTGCCCCAACTCCAAAAGTATTTGCATATGCAGTATTGCCACTGGAGGTATCAGGGGAGGTTGAAGCAAGCTCTATAGTTTGAGTATCTTCTGCTTGGAAGTCCAAATTTGTTCCATAGTATAGTTTGTAGGTAATGGCATCTCCGTCTTTATCTACAGACTTGTTCCAAGTAAAACTCACGGTTGTCTTCAGATCCCTGGAGTTGGCTGCCGGACTGATGAGAACAGGTTGCGAAGGTGGATTATTTTCTGAAGATACTGTCATAAAACTCCAGGTATAATCAGATGCAAGCGGATTCCCGGCCAAATCCTGAGCTTCCGTGGTTATAAGAACGGTGCATGTAGTTCCAGCTATTAAACCCGTATGATCAATCGTCACAGAAGTTCCTGCGTAACTGAGACTGGAAGGGATATTATCTTCGCCACAGTTCACCATGAATGTCGAGGCAGTTAAAGTGGCTGGATCCATCGGCTCAGAGAAAGCAGCGACAATGGGTACATCAACAGGCACAAGAGTATTACCTGCTGCTGGGCTTACCGAGGCAATTGTCGGAGGTGTATTGTCAGTAGCCGTGCCAGTCATAAAGGTCCATGAGTAGTTGTTTGTCATGGCATTGCCAGCCAGATCCGTTATTCCGGTTGATATCAGAACCCGGTAGGTCTGGTCGAATTCAAAGTAGTCAGATGGCATAAACGTGGCAGTTGTACCGCTGTATGTCACTGTGCCCGGCAGATTATTGCCGTCTACGCTTACACTAAATGTATCGGTTGTGATTGTTGACTCATCCATCTGTTCTGAGAATATGACTGTTATTACTATGTTTCTATTCACATTGCTTACATTATTTTGAGGAATATGACTGATTACTATTGGTGCTGTTTGGTCAAGAGTGGGCACTGACACTGGTGAGGATCGATCGGATTCATTACCGGCTGCGTCAGAGGCTGACACCTGGTAGGTGTAAGTAGTTTTGGCATTAAGACCGGTATCCGAATAGTTTGTAGATGTAGATGTGCCTACCAAACTTCCATCACGGAATATATTGTATTTGATGACACCGACATTGTCTGTGGAGGCTGTCCAGGAAAGATCAATAGCTGTCTCTGATACTACTGAGACTAGAAGGCCGGTTACAGGGCTCGGAGAGGTTGTATCTGGAGGGGTTGTACCGGACGATGAAATGGTCGAGAAACTCCAGGTGAAATCAGATGCAAGTGGGTTTCCTGACAAATCCTTTACTCCTGTTGTAATAGTAGCAGTGTAAGTAGTGTTGTTTTTTAGACTGCTTAGAGGTGAATATCTGGCCGTTCTAGATAGAGCATAATAAGTTACAGTGCCAGTCGAACCGTTATCTAAGGTGAATGTATCGGTTGTAATCGTCGAAGTATCCATAGGCTCTGAAAATGTAACTGTTATGAATGAGTTTATGTCTACATTATTTGCACCATCCTGAGGAGTTGTAGTGCTGAATACTGTTGGAGCTGTTGTATCAAGCGTCAGTACCGATACTTGTGCGGATCTACTGGATTCATTCCCAGATGAGTCTAAGGCTGATACCTTGTAGCTATAAGTCGTTTTGGCGATAAGTCCGGTATCTGAATAGTTTGTAGATGTAGATGTACCTACCAGACTTCCATCACGGAATATATTGTATTCTGTTACACCAACATTATCTGTGGAGGCTGTCCAGGAGAGGTCTATATCATTTTCTGATACAGGTGTGCCGCTCAGGCCGGTCACAGTAGTTGGAGGTGTTATATCGGATTCGGTTGTAAAACTCCAAGAAACGTTGGATGCCATGGCATTTCCTGCAAGATCAGTTATGCCTGTAGTCACCGACACTGTATAGGTGTTGTTGTAGTCAAGGCTTTCGGTAGGTGTAAATATTGCTCCGGTCTCGAAGCAACTTATGCTCCCAGAAGCATGAGGGGTGAGGTGTAACGTGCCTGAGGTTACTGTTCCACAGTTCACGATTTCAGAAAAGGTCACACTGACAGTGGTATCTACCGAAATATCTGTAGCTAAATCAGCAGGATTATTGGATGATACAGACGGACCCTCGGTGTCTGGCGGTGGAGGCACCACAGCGGTTGTGAAGCTCCAGGCATAATCGGATGCAATCGTGTTTCCTGCAGTGTCCTTTGCTCCTGTTGTAATGGTGGCAGTGTAGATAGTGTTACTGTTTAGACCTCCGGGAGGTGAATATATGGCTGTCCTGGATTGGGAGTTATAACTCACTGTACCGGTAGCGCCGTTATCCAGTCTGAATGTTAATGTGGAGATGGACGTGGCATCCATTGCTTCGCTAAATAACGCTGTGATAGGTGTATCGATAGCAACAGTGCTACTGTTAAGCGGAGTAACCGAAATTACAGTTGGTGCTGTTGTATCAGAAGTTCCAGTACCCGTGTTTACCATATTGGAGTAGCCGCTTTCCAGTGTCCCCTTGTATGCGGTCAATGAGATGTAGTATATTTTCCCGTCAGTTAAACCGGTTATAGAATAGCTTGTCACATTCCCTACATCGATGGGGGAATCTCCTTCGGCCGCACCTGTGCCGTTAAATGGAGGGCCTGGTGTATCAGCCTGGTAGTAGAGCTTGTATCCATCCACTGCTTCAGCATTGGCATCCCATTCAATAGTGACATTAAGTGCCTCACTATTGTTGACCGTGCATAATAATATGAGTGCTGCACAAAGCCATATAATTCCTCTGGTTTTAACTAAAAATTTTTTCATTTGGAAACCTCCATTACTATTCCAAATAATTCGATTCGAAAGCATTCCGAAAGCATTCAAAATAACTCGAAATAATTCCCAACTATATACAGGTTGGTTTTAACACGTCTAAGCAACAATTATCCAACTCCAAAAAAAAAGCCGCCAGAAGAATATTATCTCTGGCGGCTCGGCGAACAATAGGAAAAAAATAAAATTTAGTTTATTTTATATCCCTTAGTCCCGTTACTCTGCGTCGCAGGGTTTCCCCTGTTTTGCTCTGAGCAGAAAAGTATATGTTATAATCCCTTTCGACAAATAACAGGGGAAACTTTAATTGCCGACATGCTGGAGGCAATAGTAGTATTGATAATATACAAACTAGCCTGGAAGATTCAAGGTCGTTCTAACAAGCCTAAGAATAAGTCCCTCTCTTAGTCCCCTGTCGCATATCACAATGCGTTTTGCTCCGAGAAATCGTACTACTTCAACAGCCGCACATACGCCTGCTGGTACGATTTTGGCCCGGTCGTAGAGCACTCCGGTGATGCCGCGAAGTTCTGATATTGTTTTGTTGTATAGAAACATAGCGGTATGCTCGATATCCGAAGCCATCATTTCATAGCCATGCAGCTGAGTTTTCCTGCTGAATTGTTGCTGTGCCATATGTACTGCAGCAAGTGTTGTGAATGTCCCTCCAACGCCTACAAGTAGCTGAGTTCGAACAGAACCTTTTCGACCTAGGTTTTTAGTAAGCTCTGCCCGGACTGTTTCACTTATGGTTTTTAGTTCATCTTTACAGACCGGGTTGCTTCGGACAAACCTGTCGGTAAGGTAAATTGCTCCTATATCCAGTGAAACGGTCTGTTCAATATCAGTATTTGCTGTCCCAAGAGAAATCTCAGTGCTTCCTCCTCCCATATCAGCCACGGCAAACCGGCTACTCCCAGTGTTAATCTTAAAGTTGTAAAGTACGCTTTCAAAGACGAGCATAGCCTCCTCTTTGCCGGATATTATTTGCAGATCAATGCCGAAAGAGCATTGTATCTTAGCTGCTATTTCACCGCTGTTTTGTGCTTTTCTAAACGCGCTTGTAGCTATCATCGAAACTTTGGATACGTTTAGATCCTTTAGTAGAGTCATTATGTGGCTGAGAGCTGCTATCAGCCGCTGGCTGGCTTTATGCGATATGTTTCTGGAGTGAGCAAGATCGTTTCCCAGGCCGATAGGAATACGTATGTCGTCAAGTAGGCGATAGTTTTCATCCGGTTGAATCTCTGCAACCAGGCATCGCACCGAGTGAGTGCCTATATCTATTGCAGCCAGTCGAATACATTCAGTTTGAATTCTTTGAGTCCTTTGAATCCTTTGAGTTATTTTGGCTATTGGAGCTATTTGAATTGATGGTTTTTGTTTCATTATTATTTCACTTGATTTTACCTGGTCTATTACGTGTGATGAACTGTGTTACAGTAGAAAGACGCATATTAAGAGCCTTTGAATGCTATCATGAGCGGACCGGTTTTCAAAAGATTAGAAAAAAAGATTAGAAAAAGTAGAAGTTAGAGATTAGATAGAATGAAAATTATCTGGGCGATTCCGCTCATGGCAATCTGGGGTAGCAGTTACGTAATAATAAAGGCGGGTCTTCAGTATACCTCTCCGGTATTCTTTGCAGCTCTTAGGGCACTTCCTGCTGGATTGCTAATCCTTTTATTGAGTGCGTTCAGATCTGATTCCATGCCACATTCTCATAGAAGCTTGCGTGACTGGGTTATGGTTTCTCTGCTTGGACTACTGTGTACGACTGCTTTTTTCTGGGCAATGTTTGCCGGAACCCCCCTGGTTGGAGCCGGCCTTGCAGCCGTGCTTGTTAATACACAACCTTTTTTTGTTGCGGCAATAGCCTATTTTTTTCTGTCTGAGCATTTTGGCTGGAAAAAGGTTATTCATCTATTGATAGGCTTTTCAGGAGTCTTTTTGATTACATGGCCAAAAATCGAAAGCGGGTTTTCGGCTGATCTGTTTGGCATAACAGCACTGCTTGCAGGAGCTTTCGCCTTTTCCGTGGGTATGGTGCTATCAAAATCACTGTACCGCCGTTTAGATCTATACTGGCTCACAGGTTGGCAGCTTGTGATAGGCGGAAGCGTTTTGCTTGTTTTAGCTTTATTATTTGAGGATGTTTCTTCCACCTTGTGGACTGCGCCGCTATTGGCAGCGATCGGATACCTAAGCATTGTGAGTACGGCTGTAGCTTCTCTGATATGGTTTCGCCTTATACGATTTTATCCTGTGAGTGTTCTGGCTTCCTACGGATTTCTGATTCCTCTTTTCGGCATTATATTGGCACGTGTTTTCTACAATGAGAAGTTTACCGTCTGGTCTATATCTGGTATGACCTTAATATTGGTCGGTATATACGGTGTTGAGCGAGAACAGTAGATTTTATCTTTTATGTAATTCGAGTCCCCTGTTTGAATTAGCTGTTTTTTTATGTAGAATGAAACTATAAGTGAGTAGCTATGACAATAGCCGATCCCGATAAATGCAGAAGAGTCTAGTAAATTTTCTTAAGGAAAACGAGTTGTTCAGTAGTTGTCGCTTCAGTGATGACGATCTGAAGTTGTTTGCCTATCAGGTTGAGAAGCGTTTTCTCGCAGAGTACCTGGGCGGTATGGTTGTAGAGATCGAGGATGTGATGAACATAAGTCCATCACTTAGCTGGAGAGAAATACTTGAGACTGGCGCTGAAAAGATAGTGAAACACCTTGGTGCTGATGCCGGCTCAATTAGGTTGCACGATCCTGAAACCGGCCATATGGTTTCTTTCGGTTCTTTCCGCTTTCATGACTATTCCCGTATTCCAAGCATTCCACTAAATGATTCCATTGCCGGAGAAGTCGTCCGAACCGGTAAGAGCTACAAGGTTTCGGACATAATGGCTGAGCCACTCTACCAGGATAAAGATGTGGTACATACACTGGGACTCAATTCTCTGATTGCGGTTCCCATCTATATTCCCCGATTTCTGGAAACAGAACCCGAAATACGTGGAGCACTTCAGATCTATTACAGAGAAAAAGACCGCCGTTTTGATCCTCTTGAGGTAACACATGCAGAGGTTCTGGCTCGCAGAATCAGCCATGTGGTGGCGAGAAAGAGAATAATTGACCTTTCACAGCTGAATCTTCAGAAAGAAAAGCTGGTTGAGAAGATTTTCCTTAAACTCAGCAACCGTGAGGGTATAAAGCTGAGAGATCTTTTTAAACTCATGGTGCCTGAGTTGGTCAATATAATCGAGATCCAGAGCTGTGCACTGTTTTCTGTTTCGCAGGACAGGAAAATCGCCTGGCTTGAGATCAGTTATCCTACAGAGCAGATCCAGGGTAAAGTGGGTCATGCGTTTCAGATCTGCGATCATCCTTATATGAAGGCTATTCTTCAGAAAGCTCAAGAGACACTGGATACAGAGACAGAACGGATTGATCCTTCTTATGTACTTATAAAAGATCCTGAAAAAAGTAAGCTGTCAAACAAAGCGCTTATTTCTTATATGCGCAAAAAAAAGCTTAACTCCGTTCTTCTTATTCCCCTTAGAGGGCGTGCCGAGGTGCGTTACTTCATGGTTTTCTATACTGCTGACATCAGGCAGGAGTTTACAGAAGCTGAAATTGACCTGCTTACATTTTTCGCTAAAGAGGTGATGAAGGCCCTCCGCATGGAGCGGCTTGACGACATACTTCATGATTTAAAAAATCCGGCTATAGCTATAGGCGGATTTGCCAGAAGAGCGCGTAAATTTCTGGATAAAGAGAATCTTGAGTCGGTTCGCGACAAAATACGTGAGGCTCTGGACATTGTGGTAGAAGAGACAGAGAGGATACAGAACCTTTCGACAAGCGCTGTAATTGAGGGGCGTGAACGGCCTGTAGATGTGGGAGAAACATTAAAACGGCGTTTCAGGCTGAATGCCGAAGCGGTAATGCGGCAGGGCAGAACCGAGATCAAGGCGGAATTGCTGGACTTGGATATTGAAGGTGGACTGTTTGTCTACTGTGTGCCTTTTGAGTTAGAACGAGTCTTTGATAACCTACTTATGAATGCTGCACAGGCCGTGCCTGGTGAAGGAGGTTTTTTACGCGCCAAGTGCTTTAAAAACAACAACGATAATGTTAATATCCAGGTGATAAATACAGGATTCATTGATGAGGACCGTATTCGTAAAATACTCTCTGGTGAAGTGGTGGGCAGAGGATTGAACATTGTCTTTCGCTTTGTTGAGTCTCTTGCCGGAAGCGTGGATATATCTAATAATGGATCAGAGACCACTATAACTATCAGTCTGCCTGTTTGCGAAGAGTGTGTTTAGGGCTTGTCACAAAATAATTTGCGTTTTTCGAGCTCAGCTTTGGATTGGATTTGCCTGACCCGATTGGGCAAAATTGCAGGAATAGCAGGGCTATTTTGAGGGTTTTGCGATTAAGGAACCGTCAAAGACGGCCCGAAGATGAGATGCGAAAACATTAAGTTATTTTGGGACAAGCCCTTAGCTCAAGGCCGTACTTTTTCTTGTAAGGGAAAAGTAAATTATTCACAATTAAAGGAGAAGTTATGTTAAGACCTAGTGAAATACCGGCACACATTGGATTAAGAAGAGAGCTGATGGAGCCAACAAACCCGACTCCTGCGGATAAAAAGCTCAAACATCCGGCAGAAAAGGCGCCAAGGGTTTTTGCAGATACCGGCACTATAGATGAGATCAAACCACTACTTGATGCAGGTATTATTGACGGGGTTACAACCAACCCCACTCTTTTAAAGAGAGCTGGCGCTTCCTCATGGGATATGGCCAAAAAGATGATGAAGGATATTGTCAATCTTCTCGATCCCTACCCGGTTTCTCTTGAGCTTCTGGAACTTACAGAGGATAAGATGATTGCACAGGCAAAAGAACTTGCCTCTTATGGTCATAACGTTGTAATAAAGGTTCCGGTCGGAGGATATCAAGCTGTAGATCCTTCTTTTGATAAACATACAGGGCTTAAGGTGCTTAATACGCTCTGGAAAAAAGATATCAAAACAAATGCCACTCTTATATTCAACAGTACTCAGGCGCTGTGGGCAGCCCGTGCCGGAGCGACTTATGTTTCACCTTTTTTGGGAAGATTGGCCGACTATCTTTATAAGCATGATGAGGTGGAAATGCCAAGTGGCAATTCACTTTATCACATTGAGGATCATAAGGGAGCAAAAGGAAATACCAAGGTCCATAACACCGCCTACGTAGCAACGGATGGTGCCAGAAAAGATGCTGGAATCAGGCTGATTCATGAGCTATCCGTGATTTTCAGTAACTACGATATTAAGACGGAAATTCTGGCGGCATCTTTCAGAAATGATGTTCAGGTTCAGGAAAGCCTGCTTTGCGGAGCAGATATATTGACAGTACCGGCACCTATTCTGATGAGAGTTGCTGATCATCCTCTGACCGAAGCAGGATTCAAGGCCTTCAATGAAGATAGCAAGGCCTTTGGCGAATAAGGGTTTTTAATAATTAAAAAATAAGTTTTAAAATAAGTTTTTCAAGGTCTTTTCGGAAACCGTGAGAAATCCGGTTTCCGTTTTTCTATAAATGCATTGCGGCCTTCCTGGCCTTCTTCGCTCATGTAAAAAAGCATTGTGGCGTTGCCGGCAAGTTCCTGAAGGCCGGCCTGGCCGTCGCAATCGGCATTAAATGCCGCTTTAAGGCAGCGAATTGCCATCGGAGAGTTGCCCAGAATCTCCCGGCACCACTTAATCGTCTCTTCCTCTAGTTTTTCATAAGGAACTACTTTGTTTACAAGGCCCATCTCCCGTGCCTCTTCAGCACTGTACTTGCGGCAGAGGAACCACATTTCTCGAGCCTTTTTCTGGCCGACTATTCTGGCCATATAGCTAGCCCCGTAGCCGGCATCAAAAGACCCGACACGTGGTCCGGTCTGGCCAAAAACGGCATTATAAGCTGCAATGGTGAGATCGCATAAAACATGAAGGACATGCCCTCCTCCAAGAGCATAACCGGAAACCATTGCAATAATCGGCTTAGGACATGTGCGCACCTGGCGTTGAAAATCCAGGAAATTAAGGCGATTTTTATTATCAGCTTTGTGGTCTTTGTAGCCTGCATCGCCTCGAATTTTTTGATCAGCGCCGGAACAAAAGGCTTTTCCTCCCTCACCGGTTAAAATAATAACTCCAATGCTCTCATCATCCCTGGCATCTTCCAATGCCTCTGACATTTCTTTGATAGTCAATGGGCGGAATGCATTATGTACATTGGGACGGTTTATCGAAATTTTAGCGATCCCTTCAGCTTTATGGAATTTGATATCCGTAAACTCTTTCTCTTCGGTCCAGTTCATTTTGGTCTTTTTACCTAACTTTATCTGAGAATTATCTGGAAACTATCTTAAAACTATCTTAAAACTATCGGAAAAATACTTAAAAATAATTAGATAATATCTTTTTTTAAGTTTTTTTCTAAGCCGGCTATTTCCCGGCCATATTGTGTGTCCTGAGCTTTAATGTGACCTATAAGCCAATCTTTAAGGAAGAGCATTAATTTGGTGGCAACCACAACACTCTGAGTCTTATCATACTCTTTTTTCAGAGCAACTGCGTCAGCCAGTAATTTTTCATGAATTTTTTTATGTTTGTCAAAACCGGAGAAATTATTTTTTTGCAGTAGTTTTTCCTCTTCAGCCAGATGAAAGACGGCATAATCCATGATTTCATCAATAACGGTTTTAACTCGCTTCGAAGGCTCTTCATTCTTCATAACTACATAAAGCATATTAATTATATCAAACAAACGGCTGTGCTGTTCGTTCATAGTGGCTATGCCTACATCAAAGTCCTCGGTAAATTCAAAAATCTTGTTTTCAGGCAGCTGTTTAATTGTAACCCCTTGCTTTGATTGTATTTTTTCTAGTACGCTGTCTTTTATTTTTAAGTAACTGGCGGTATCATTCAGGGCGCTGGCCTTTGATGAGAGTTGAGAAGCGGTGGAGGAGACTTGTTCTGCCATATTCGCATTGGACTGAGCTGAGTGATCCAAGGCCTGCACAGCTTCGTTTATCTGGTTGATACCGAGCTGTTGCTCCTGGCTGGCTACTGTAATTTCATTCACCAGTTCTGAAGTTCGATGAATGTTGGGAATTAGGTCTTTTATCAACCCCTCAGCTTTATCAGCTATAATTAGGCTTGAAGTGGAAAGCTGACTGATTTGCACCGCAGAGACCTGACTTTTCTCAGCCAATCGTCTAACTTCAGCGGCAACCACTGCAAATCCTTTTCCAGCGCTGCCAGCTCTGGCAGCTTCAATCGCCGCATTTAAGGCCAGCAGATTGGTTTGCCTTGATATTTCTTCAATAATGGATATTTTTTGTGCAATCTGATTCATGGCTTTAAGGGTTTCAGCTACTGCGTCTCCACTGTTTGCAGAGTTCCCGGCCGATGTTTTAGCAATATTTTCTGTTTCCATCAAGTTAGTTGAGTTTTGAGCAATCGTGGCGGAAATCTCTTCTGTTGAAGAAGAGAGTTCTTCTGAAGAAGCAGCTTGTAGTGAAGCTTGGCTTGTCATATCGTTGGCGGCCCGGCCTAATTCAAGACTATTGTTCAGTGCGCTTTCAGCTAGAATTTTTATCTCTGCTGCGATCTCAGAAGTTTTTTCAGCCATAATGTTCAGGCTGCCATACAACTCACCAATTTCACCTGTTTGTCCGGTCTCGAATTCAACGTTTAAGTCTCCTGAAGCCATTAGACTGACCTTGTTTGTCAATGTTTTTAGTGGTCGTGTCATGCCATATACCGTCATCCAGTAAAGTATGAGACAAACGAATACCCCGACAGCCGCCATACTAAAGATCAGAGTGTCAGTGCTGACAGCATATACATTGTTAAATAACCCTTCGTTTGATTGCTTGATTTCACTGAGCCGTTTAATAGTGATAGCAGCCATTGCAACTATCAGGATTGCCATGCTTAAAAATCCTATGCTCAGCTTGGTTTTGATTGTTAACGACTTCATCGCCATCACCTCATCTTTCTAACAAAAATAAAAGGATTGACGTCTCTTGAGTTCATTAAAGTAAAATTGTCATCTTATTTTAATTGAGATTTTTAATAATAATAATACATCGGTAGTCTCAGAGGACTTCTTTAACACGTTGTTCTTCTGACTTTTCAAGGATAGGGCGGGGAACCTGTTTAGAAAGAATACCAGCGAAGCTCAAGTATTGCTTTAACATATTCCGTGATATTATTTGACAATAGTTCTATATAGAACTATACTGTGTAGAACTATTTATAAGGGGGTGTATGAGATGGAGGAAAAAGAAGCAAAGAGGTTAAGCCTTGAATTTATTGAAACTGCAGAAGTCGCCTACCTTACTACTATTGATAATGATGGTTTTCCACAGACACGGGCCATGTTCAACTTAAGAAGAAAAAAACAGTTTCCCAAACTGCATGAGCTGTTTAAAAAAAAACATCAGGATGATTTTATGGTCTACTTTACGACTAACACATTTTCTCCGAAAATAGACCATATCAAGAAAAATCCAAAGGTATCTGTTTACTACTGCAAGCCGGATGAATGGATGGGACTTATGCTGGGAGGGAAGATAGGAATTGTAACTGAAAGAGGGATAAAAAAGGAGTTTTGGCAGAATGGCTGGGAGATGTACTATCCCGGAGGACCTGACGATCCTGACTATGCAGTACTTCGCTTATCTCCTATGTTTGCAAAATACTATCACCAGCTTAATTTTGCCAATTTCAACTTCAGCAATCAGAAATGAAGTTACGTCAAGAGGGAGGCTTTCTTGTTGCCAAGATACATTACTTGGCAGGGCGTTTATTTTCAAGAAAATTAAAGGAGTATAATCTTGATGAAATCAACCCTGCACAGGGTAGAATTCTCTTTGCTCTCTGGCGGTCTGGTGATATCTCAATACAACAGTTGGCGAAAAACACTTCCCTTGGAAAGTCTACTTTAACAAGCATGCTGGACAGGCTTGAAAACAATGGATATATAATCCGTATTCCATCCTCAAAAGACCGTCGAAAAATAATTATTAAACTGACAGAAAAGGATAAAAAATTACAGGACGTTTATACTCATGTATCTCAGGAGATGACAAATCTGTTTTATAAAGGATTTACAGCAAAGGAGATTGATAGCTTCGAAAAATATTTAAGACATGTACTCGATAACCTTATAGCCTCAGATTAAGAAAACTTCAAGTTGGGTACAAACTAACTCAAAATTGTTCAAACTAATTTAAAAAACTCCAAATATTATGAAATTTCTTATCCCTCATGGATTTCACCTAGGTAACATCCGCGGCGATATATACGGTGGACTGACTGCTGCGGTAGTGGCGCTACCGCTTGCAATGGCTTTTGGTGTGGCTTCAGGAGCCGGGCCCGTAGCAGGTCTTTACGGAGCGATATTTGTGGGCCTTTTTGCCTCGTTGTTTGGCGGCACTCCAAGCCAAGTATCCGGTCCTACAGGCCCTATGACTGTGGTGATGACTGGTATATTAGTGCAGTTCACTGCTGCCGACCCTGTAAATGGTGCCGCAATGGCATTTACCGTGGTGATAATGGGAGGTTTTTTTCTGATCGTCCTTGGACTACTCGGATTAGGCCGGTATATCAGTCTTGTTCCAAATCCCGTAATATCCGGCTTCATGAGCGGTATAGGTGTAATAATAATTCTGCTTCAAATAGGTCCGTTGCTTGGTCACAAGGCAATAGGAAGCCCACTTGAGTCGCTTATAATGCTGCCTGAAATGATGAAAGACATCAACCCTTATTCGGTCGGCCTTGGATGTTTTACCATTATGGTAGTCTATCTACTTCCAACCCGAATAAACCGTATAATACCTGCGCCTCTGCTGGCACTTTTTACAGGCACCTCGCTTATTTTCTTTCTCCCGGAAGGTTCTGTAACCACTATCGGAGAAATACCTTCAAAAATACCCATACCTAATATGCCTGTTTTTAGTCTGAGTATGTTTCCGAGCATGGTCAAGGATGCGTTGATACTCGCTGTTCTTGGAAGCATAGATTCTCTGTTGACCTCTCTTGTGGCAGATAATGTCACCAGAACGCGTCATGACTCTAACCGTGAGCTTATCGGACAAGGAGTTGGTAATATGGTGGCCGGTCTATTTGGAGGACTGCCTGGGGCAGGTGCTACAATGCGTACTGTTGTAAACATCAGGGCCGGAGGAAAAACCCCGATATCAGGGGCTCTGCACGCGTTGGTTTTGCTGGCTGTTGTTGTAGGTGCAGGAAAGTATGCAAAACATATTCCTCATGTGGTCCTTACGGGTATATTGATAAAGGTTGGAACTGATATCATCGACTGGAGTTTTTTCAGGCGATTATATCAGACTCCCCGCACCGCAGTTTTATTGATGTTTACCGTCTTGTTTATAACTGTTTTTGTGGACCTTATCACATCGGTTGCAGTTGGATTGATTGCTGCAAGCCTTCTGCTTGTACAGCGTATGGCCAATCTGCAATTAAAAAGCATACAGGCAATTACGGAACCAAATGACGAAGCGCCTCTTTGTGAGGAAGCGATGGCTATACTCAAAGCCGCAAAAGGCAGAATACTCCTCTATCACCTGAGCGGGCCGCTCAGTTTTGGCGCAGCAAAGGATATGGCGCAACGGGTAACCATGATAGAGGGATACAAGGCAATGATACTCGATATGTCAGATGTCCCAACCATTGATTTTACGACATCGGTATCAATAGAGGAGATGATACTCTGTGCTCATGCCGCAGGACGATACGTTCTGCTCTCCGGCACTCAGCCTGCGGTCAGAGATATCCTCATCCGCCGTGGAGTATTTAAACTTCTGGGTGAAGAAAACGATTTTCCACGTAGGCTTTATGCGTTTAGAAAGGCCGCAGAGCTTTTGGGTTTGGGTACTTATAAATGACCAGGCCTCCTGTAGATTCTTTTGTAAATTATATGGTTAAGAGATAATGAGCCCAAAGAAAAACTAGCTATGTACAAGCTGAATTCCATCATAATAATTCTGACAATATTAATTTTGCCGCTTTATTTAGATTTAGATACATCAGCAAATGCAATGGAAGAATACGCTAAGGCAACCGGATCAAAATGTGAAGTTTGCCATATTGATCCTTTAGGTGGAGGTAAACTTACTGAAACTGGAAAGGGCTATTATTTATCGCTTCCTACTGCAAATGGAGAAAACAACAAAACCAAAGGCCCGATATCATGGATATTTAAGCTAATAGTTGGATACATTCATATTGTAACAGCATTTTTGTGGTTTGGGACAATACTATATGTTCATCTTGTATTAAAGCCGGCCTATGCTTCAAAAGGTTTACCACGAGGAGAGATTAAAGTTGGCTTGGTCTCAATGGCAATCATGGCGATAACCGGAACAATTTTAACTTATTATAAGGTTCCGTCATTTAGTATTTTACTCTCTTCTAAGTTTGGCATTCTACTTCTAGCTAAAATTGTTGTGTTTTTAATTATGGTTTTTTCTGCTTTATTTGTGGTTCTGGTCATTGGTCCACAATTAAAAAAGAAAAAAACAATAAAGCTGCCTGAATCAGATACATTAACACTTACAGAGTTGGCTAACTTTGATGGTGAAGGTGGTCGTCCAGCGTACTTTGCTTATAACGGTAAAATTTATGATGTAACTCAAAGTAAACTTTGGCGAAATGGAAGCCACATGAAAAGGCATAATGCCGGAGTTGACCTGACGGGAATACTTGTACAGGCACCACATAGTGAGGAGAAGATTTTAGCCATGCCTGAGGTTGGTCAATTATCCGGGGGAAAAGAAAGTCATTCTGATAAAATACATAAAAAAGTCTTTTATTTCATGGCGTATATGAATTTAGGATTTGTTTTTCTTATAGCATTAATTTTGGCACTTTGGCGGTGGTATTAAAACAGGCTGAAATAAGCTAAAAATCATCTGGATTTGATATAAAAATATTAGGGCTTATAAAATAAAAAGCATAAAAATGCTTGGAATCATGAGAGGAAAATAGACTGATTAAGGTTGAGCAATAAAAAAACTGATAGGGGGGCTGAATGAATACACAAAAATCATATGAGTATATAAACGAATTCTTATATATTGTAGTAAAACATGATAAAATCAAAGATCCGGGTAGGTTAATTTATTGTTCTGGGGTTAATTTATCACGTTTTTTTCCAATTACTAAGGGGCGACATGGTGTCTGTTCAAACCCTGCAATGAGGGGGTTACAACTTGTCAATCTTGGTGTAAGAGCTCTGGCAATATCAGAAGGCGCTTCTACCAAGACTCTTCGAGGAAACGATTGTGCAGGGATTGTTACTACAACGCATGGTTGGTATAAGGATGTTCTGCTGATAGAAAATGCACCTGACTCATTTCCTGACAAAATTATCAATTACTTTGTGCTGGAACTTCTAAAAAAAATTGACAATGCCTGCATGCTAGAAGCTAAACTTCCTGATAAACTGCTTGAGCCGAATGAACTGCAATTGGTTATTGAAGCTCTATGTTCTAAATATGCCAAGTAATTTAATCTACTTGTTGAACGACAATTAAATGGATATAGTACTTAATGACATAGAAGTTAGGATTCTTGGCTGTCTGATTGAAAAAGAAATAACCACACCTGATTATTACCCTTTGAGTTTAAATGCCTTAACTAACGCTTGCAACCAGAAATCCAATCGTAACCCTGTGGTTTCATATGAGGAAATGTCTGTAGTTCGAGGGCTTGACAGTCTCCAGGAAAAAGGGCTTTCAGAAAAGCTTTATAAGCTGGACAGCCGTGTTCCAAAATATCAGCATTCCTTTAGGGTGAAATTTGACCTGTCATGCCGTGAAGTTGCTGTGTTATGTGTTTTGATGTTGCACGGCCCGCAAACCACTGGAGAAATTCGTGGACGTTCCAACAGAATATATAGATTTGACAACCTAAACGAGGTTGAGGAAGTTTTAAATGGGTTGATGGATAAAGAGCATCCAATGCTGATTAAGCTGCCCCGGCAGATCGGAAGAAAAGAGTGCCGATACATGCATCTTCTTTCAGAAAGTTACGAGTTTGAGGAGTCCGAAAAACCTTTTTCCCAAGAGGTTGCAACTCTACAAGTAAGGGCGGAAAATGAGAGGATTGCAAAACTGGAAGATGAACTGGCAACGCTTCGCAGAGAGTTCGATAATCTCAAAAAGGATTTCAGTGATTTAAGATCACAATTTGAATAAAAATCACCGCTGCAAGCAGCGGGGTATTTTAGACACGGCTCGCATTTGAATCTATTTTAGAATTACGAATCAGCTTTCCCATGAGCATAATTGTAATATTATGATTGTGTAGAATATCTCGGATTATTCAGAATCAGGAGGTTAAAATAACGGCAGTGTTGATATACCTTATAAAACGTATTTTCGAGATAATTCCCACATTTTTCGGGATAACAATAATAACTTTCACTTTGCTTCATCTTATACCCGGAAAGCCAACGGATGTTCTAACAGATATGAATCCAAAGATCACACCAGAGGCACGTATGCGCCTGGAAAAGTACTACGGCCTTGATAAACCAGTGCATGTCCAATATCTTATGTGGCTAAAGCGAATTTTAAAACTGGATTTCGGAGAGTCTTTTGCAACTGATCATCGGCCTGTATGGGACAAAATCAAGGAACGGCTTCCTATTACTATATGGATTAACATTCTCTCAATGCTGCTTATCTTTGCAATTGCAGTTCCTATAGGGATCTCCTCAGCAGTGCGTCCATATTCGGCTTATGATAAAGTGACTACTATTGCCGTCTTCCTGGGTTTTGCAACCCCGTCCTTCTGGCTTGCGCTTTTGCTGATGATATTTTTTGGCATAACTCTAGGCTGGCTTCCCATATCCGGTCTGAAATCTATGGACTATGAAACCCTTACTTTCTGGGGGCGACTTTGGGACAGAGTCAGCCATCTGATACTGCCGGTATTCACCTCGGCTTTTGGCGGGCTGGCAGGCATATCCCGCTATATGCGGTCTAACATGCTGGAAGTAATAAGGCAGGACTATATCACTACCGCTCGCGCAAAAGGTCTCACCGAACATAAGGTCATCTATAGACATGCGCTTAAGAATGCTGTTCTTCCAATTATCACTATTTTGGGACTTTCTCTTCCTGCTTTGATTGGTGGAAGTGTAATTTTCGAAAACATATTTGCAATACCGGGCATGGGACAATTTTTCTACCAGTCTGTTATGACCAGGGATTATCCTTCCATTATGGGCGGGGTCACTATAGTAGCAACTCTCACACTTCTTGGAAATCTT
>CAYWZR010000007.1:0-23748 GCA_964462885.1 uncultured Nitrospirota bacterium | reverse complement strand
GCATGACAAAAATAAAAAAAGGCAATTTATGGAGAGACTCTAAGTATTCAGCGTTACTAATTTCACAACTCATCCTCATCTAAATAATGTTTTTTCTTTTTTTAAACTGTCCAAGGCCTGCTTTGCCGCCTCTTGTTCCGCTACCTTTTTGCTGCTGCCGCTACCATCTCCAAGCACATTTCCAGCAAGTACGAGTTCTACCTGAAAGGTCTTTCTGTGGTCTGGTCCGCTCTGTCCGACAAGCCGGTATTCCGGTTGTTTTCCAAACATCCGGTGGGCAAGCTCTTGCAGGTTTGTCTTTGGATCATACAATCCGCCCTGTTTAACTACATCACCTATCTCAGCATCAAAAAGCCTAATAATCACCGAGCGTGCAGCCTTCAATCCGCCATCCAGATAGACAGCTGCAATAAGGGCTTCAAACGCATCAGCCAGCAAAGACGGCTTATTGCGTCCTCCTGTCAACTCTTCGCCCTTACCGAGTTTTACGTGTGCTCCCAGGTTCAGCTTGCCAGCAATCACCGCAAGGCTTTTATCCTGCACCACGGCGGCTTTGAGTTTCGATAGCTTACCTTCGTTCCATCCTGGAAAACGTTTAAAAAGTTCCTCACTTATAATCATCCCCAAGACCGAATCTCCAAGAAACTCCAGTCTTTCATTAAAATACCGTGCTTCGGAAGGATGTTCGTGAGAAAACGTGCGATGCGTTAGAGCCTCCAGAGGAAATTCCTCCCTCTGAAAAAAATAACCGATAGCTTTTTCTAACTCAGTCAGAGAATTTTCTGAAGATGAGACAGGCATTAGTCCCCCCAAAACCGAAGGAATTTGACATGGCAACAGAAATATCAGATTTACGGTAGGTCTTTGGGACGTAATCCAGGTCACACTCAGGATCTGGAGTATCGAGATTTATGGTTGGAGGAATCTTGCCGTCACGGATTGTAAGCACACTAACAGCAGCCTCAACACCACCCGCTGCTCCCAACAGATGTCCGGTCATAGACTTAGTTGAACTTACCGCCAGCCCATTCTTGGCATAATCGCCAAAGACCGTTTTTATGGCCTTTGTTTCAAGCTCATCGCCATACTTGGTTGAAGTTCCATGAGCATTTATGTAATCCACCTCTTTCGGTTGCATATCAGCGCCTTTAAGAGCCATCGCCATGCACCGCGCAGCACCATCTCCATTAGGGTCCGGAGTGGTCATATGGTAAGCATCAGCAGTCATTCCATATCCAACAATTTCGGCATAGATAGTAGCTCCCCTTGCCCTGGCATGATCGAGATCTTCCAGAACCATAACACCCGCGCCCTCACCCATCACAAATCCGTCACGCCCGGAATCAAAAGGCCGGCTGGCTAGTTCTGGTTCGTTGTTTCGCGTAGAAAGCGCTTTCAAGGCATTGAAGCCTCCGATCCCCAAGGATATTATGCAAGCCTCAGAACCACCTGTGATCATAACGTCCGCATCACCCCGCTCGATAATTCTGAAAGAATTGCCTATCGAATGACTACCTGTAGCACAAGCGGTAACCTCTGCAAGGTTCGGTCCCTTGGCTCCAAATTTTATGGATATATGACCGGAAGTCAGATTTATAAGTACACTTGGGATAAAAAATGGCGTAATTCTGCGAGGGCCACGATCCAAAAGGACCGAATGGTACTTCTCAATTATAGGCAGTCCACCCATGCCAGCTCCTACGGCTACGCCCACACGCTCAGCGTTGCTGGCATCAATCTTCAATCCCGAATGGTTCAAAGCCATATCAGCAGCCGCAATTCCAAATTGAATAAAGCGGTCCATCTTTTTTACTTCCTTAGGCGAGATGTAGCTCTCAGGCTCGAACCCATCCACTTCACCTGCTATCTGCGTATTAAAAGCAGAGGCATCGAAGTGAGTAATAGGCCCGACACCCGAACGACCTGCCAACATGGCAGACCAAGACTCTTCTACACCAATGCCAAGCGGTGTAATCAGGCCAAGCCCTGTGACAACAACTCTTCTTAGCCGGACAAGCCGGCCTCCACTAGAGTCTGACATTTCTTGTTTCGATCTACGATTGCTTCTTTGTTATATACTCATGCGCATCTTTTACAGAAAGGATTTTCTCGGCATCCTCGTCGGGAATTTCTATTCCAAACTCCTCCTCAAACGCCATGACCAACTCTACCGTATCCAAAGAGTCAGCTCCAAGATCATCCACAAAAGATGCATCATCCGTAACCTTGGCCGCATCCACATCAAGCTGTTTTACTATAATTTCCTTCACTTTTTCTACTACCGACATAACAATGATCCTCCCGATCTGTTTGTAACTAGAATATATTCAACATATTCCAACCAGAATATTTCTGAATATCAAAACTAAGAAAGTTACGACAACACGCCACAAAAAGTCAAAAACTTTTTACAAATATGCTTATTTACATATACATTCCGCCGTTTACATGAATCGTCTGGCCGGTAATATAGGCTGCGTCAGGCGAGACAAGAAAAAGCACCGCATTGGTCACATCATCCACTGTTCCCAGTCTCCCAAGCGGTATAGCCCGCAAAAGCTCTTCTTTAACCTTTTCCGGCAGCACATCAGTCATGGCTGTCTGGATAAAACCGGGAGCTACGGCGTTAACGGTTATTTTCCTGGCAGCGTACTCCTTAGCTACGGTTTTGGTAAGCCCCACAATTCCGGCCTTGGAGGCTGCGTAATTGGCCTGGCCGGCGTTTCCTGTAAAACCAACTATCGACGCAATACTCACTATACGTCCGTAACGTTTTTTTGCCATGACCTTGACAGCTTCTTTAGTGCATAAAAATGTTCCCTTTAGGTTGATTCTTATAACAGCGTCCCAGTCATCCTCCTTCATCCGCATAAGCAGACCGTCCCGGGTAATACCAGCATTGTTGACCAGAATATCCAGCTGACCAAACTCGCTTATAACCTCACCTACGGATGAGGCGACCTCGTCAGCATTTGATACATCAAACCTGAGAGCTTTAGCCTTTACTCCAAGCTCAGAACACTCCTTTGCAGTCTCTTCCGCCTTTTCCATCGAAACATCCGATATCACCACATGCGCCCCCTGACTCGCCAGGGCAAGAGCGATAGTCTTTCCTATTCCTTGAGCAGCTCCTGTAACCAGAGCAACATTATCTTTAAGCTTCATTTCTTCCCTCCAATATTCCCTCCAAGTTGGGTTAGTGTCTTTTCCAGACTCGGTCCATCCTGCACATTCAAAACCCGTACATCGCTCGAAATCCGCTTGATCAGGCCGGATAAAACCCGTCCGGGGCCAACCTCTACAAAGGTATCCGCCCCGTCTGATATCATGCGCCGTATAGAATCCTCCCAGTAAAGCGGGGTTTTAAGTTGACGAACAAGAGAGCTGCGAACAGATTCCTTTTTCAAAAGAGGCTCGGCATCAGCATTGTTTACCACCGGAAAACTAGGATTACTTAACTCCAGAGAATCGATAAAACTACCGAGAGACTCAGCAGCTTCATCCATAAGCCGGCAATGAGACGGCACTGAAACCGGAAGAGGCAGCACCCTTTTGGCCCCTTTGCCTTTAAGCAGAGCCATGGCTTCCTCCACAGCATGCTTTTCACCAGAGATCACAACCTGACCCGGACAATTGAAATTGGCCGCAGCCACATAACCCGAAGAGACACTCGAAAGTGTTTCCTCCAGCAAGTCACGGCCAAGACCCAGCACAGCAGCCATAAGTCCCTTGCCTTCTGGAACAGCCGACTGCATCAGGCGGCCCCGCTCATGCGTAAGACGAAGTGCATCTTTAATGCTAAAAACTCCTGCCGCGCAAAGAGCGCTACACTCTCCAAGGCTATGCCCTGCTGCAACCGCAGCCGTAACCCCTGTATCCTTTAATACGGTATAAGCCGAAATACTGGCCGCAAGAAGCGCCGGTTGTGTAACCTCAGTACGGTTAAGCTCATCGGTTGGACCTTCAAAGCTGAGCTTGGAAAGGGAAAACCCGAGTATATCATCGGCGCTGGAGTATATCTTCCTTACCGTCTCAAAACGTTCGTAAAGATCCTTGCCCATCCCGACCGTTTGAGACCCTTGCCCAGGAAACACGAAAGCAATACTCATTACTATTTAGCCTCTTTAAGTTTACGTATAAGAATCGGCAGAACCTCTTCTGCATCTCCGACTATTCCGTAGGTTGCTACATTAAAGACCGGTGCGTCGGGATTTTTATTTATCGCCACAATAACATCGGATGACTGCATGCCCACCAAGTGCTGAACAGCCCCTGATATACCGCAGGCAATGTAGAGCTTGGGTGAAACAGTTTTACCTGTCTGCCCCACTTGATGTCCATAAGGAATCCAGCCCTCATCCACAGCAGCCCTTGAGGCGCCCACTGTGCCATTAAGAAGCTCGGCCAGCTCAAAAAGCATCTTAAATCCCTTTTCTCCAACACCCCTACCACCGGAAATTATAACATCCGACTCTGCGATATTGACGCTCATGGTCATCTCTTTTACAAAATCCACCACCCGGGCTTTTACAGTAATACCGTCAGCCGGAATGTCTACAATCTCTCCGGTTGCGTTTTCATTATAATCTCCGGGTGTCATCACCTTTGGCCTGACAGTCGCCATCTGCGGGCGGCTCAAAGGGGTGAGAATCGAAGCCATAATATTGCCTCCCCAGGCCGGTCGGACCTGAAGCAGGTTTTCTGCTTTTTCGTCCATTTCTAAAGAGGTACAGTCGGCTGTCAGACCGGTTTTCAGACGCGCCGCCACTCTGGGCAAAAACGACCGGCCTATGGCGGTTGCGCCAGCAAGAACAATCTCCGGCTTCGCCTGTCCGATCGCCCTGACAAGCATCTCGGCATAGGCCTCGTCATGAAAACTCTCCAGGTATTCTCCGGTAGCATAGTAAACCCGGTCAGCACCATAGCGGATAAGCTCCTCAGCCGCATCCCGGCCAGATCCAAGCAGTACAGCCGATAGAGTAACATCCTTGCCCCGTCGCTGTTTGATCTGCGCAATCAGATTCCTGCCAACGCCAAGAAGTTCGAAAGCCACATCAGCAAGCCGCCCGTGCCGCTGCTCGGCAAATACCAGCACACCCTCGCCTTCACCTTTGGGACGTGATGTCTGGAGATCTCCCAGCTCGTCAACCTCTGAAATCGCCCCTTCCGGACACTCGGACAGGCAGGCGCGGCAGAGTTGACAGGTCTCGCTTATAAAGGCCACGTCGCCTTGCATGACAATGGAATCGTAAGGACAGGAATCCAGACAGACCTGGCAACCTACACATTTATCTGTATTTACCTTGATAAACATATCAAAACCGCATCAAACCAATATTTTTTTAAGTTCGCTGGCCAGTGCTGTGACCTGCTCTTCAAGTGTACCGGAGAGTTCTTTTCTTTGTGCGCGTGCTTCTGGGCTGAAAACCTTATTTACCTGAGTCGGTGAACCCTTAAGCCCCATCTCCGCTTCTGAAAGCCCGAGATCAGTAGCGGCAAGCCGCTTGATCTGCGCCTTTTTAGCAGCCATTTTGCCGCGAAGAGATGGAAGCCTCGGTATATTAAGCTCCTTGACAGCCGTAAACAAAACCGGCATTTCGGTCTCTATGATATCGTAGCCGTCATCCATCAGTCTCTCCAGTTTTATAACTCCATCATTCACTGACACAATCTTGCGAACATATGCTACATGTGGAATACCTAGAAACTCCGCGACCTCCGGCCCCACCTGGGCTGTATCACCATCAATCGCCTGTTTGCCGCAGAAGATAAGATCAGCTCCGCTCAGTGTCTCGATCGCTCTTGAAAGCACCCTGGATGTGGCAAGAGTATCCGAACCTGCAAAGGCTCGGTCAGTAAGCAGAACCGCCTCATCAGCCCCAAGCCCAATCGCTTCGCGAAGAGCATTTTCCGCCTGCGGCGGCCCCATACTAAGCACTGTCACCCGACCACCCACATCGTCACGAATCAAAAGCGCCGCCTCCAGGGCATGCCTGTCATAGGGATTGATTATGCTTGGAATACCGTCCCTTATAAGGGTATTGGTCTCTTTATTGAGTTTCACCTCAGAGGTGTCCGGTACCTGTTTTATGCATACTATTATTTTCATTGTAAGAATTTAGTTTAACTGGTTCTACAACAACTTCATCTAACCTGCTCCCCGGCCCAGTGGCGTATGGTTTTGACTATAGTTGCGGCTTCTTCACTGGTGATTGTTTCTATATCCATATCATCGTATCTGAAGGTAACAGCATACGGATTCAGCTTTCCCAACTCTGACAAAGCTACCGGCATAGCTATTTTCTTGTCAATAAGCAGTTCAGCCAGTGCTATCAAGTCATGTGTTCGGCGAAAAATGACTCCATGTGTAACCAATACAGCTTTAAGGCTTTTTTCTACGCATTGCTGTGCATGAAAGCAGATACTGGAGAGATGAATTCCAGAGACATCTTTTATGGCTTGAAATACGGCCAAGTCTCTATCTGCAAGTTTAAGAAGCTGCTCCGCTTCTTTACTTGGAGGCATCGTATAATACCCTTCCTTCTCTAAGAGCCCAATACAACGGGGTTGTACACCATTCACCACGCTCTAAAACATCCGTTTCGGAATACACCAATACTTCTACACCGATTCCGACACGCCCAACAGCACGTCGCAAACGCACCATCTCCTCGCCCTTATCCTTAACATCCGGCTCTATCACCAGTAGATCTAAATCAGAATCTTCAGTCGCCTCTCCCCTGGCATAAGAACCAAACAGAATCACTTTAATTGGATTGGCGGCTGCAACCAAACGTGAAACAGCCTTTTTTATAGTTTCTTCAGTAATCATTAAAACTTAGGGTTCGCTCTACTTCCCTGCCCGGGCGGCTTCCTTGTTGATAGTCTGGCCGATAACGTTCCTGAGTATCTGGTTTGTGCCCTCGAAGATCTGTAGGATTTTGGCATCACGCATCATCTTTTCAACAGGGTACTCCTTCATATAGCCTGAACCACCCATTATCTGTACAGCATCAGTTGTCACACGCATACCCACATCAGTGGCGTAAACCTTAGCCATAGCCGACTCCTTAGAAAAATCTTTAGCGCCGGAATCCATGTGGCGGGCCACGCTGTATACCAACGCACGCGCCGCTTCAACAGCCGTAGCCATATCCGCAAGCATATGCTGAATGGCCTGAAAGCCGATTATCGGATGACCGAACTGAACACGTTCCCTGGCGAACTTCACCGCCTCATCAAGAGCGCCCTGGGCCACGCCAACACCCTGAACTCCAACTCCGGTCCGTGAATGATCCAGAGTTTTCATGGCAACAATAAAGCCCAGTCCTTCTTTACCTAAAATGTTCTGTTTGGGTATCCGGCAGTTTTCAAAAATCAACTCCCTGGTAACAGACGCCCTTATTCCCATCTTGTCTTCTTTTTTTCCAAACGAAAAGCCGGGAGTCCCCTTGTCCACAATAAACGCCGACGCTCCCCTGGCCCCGCGGCTTTTATTGGTCATAGCAATAACTGTATAGATTTCGGCTTCGCCAGCGTTTGTAATCCACTGCTTGGTTCCATTTAAAATATACTCGTCTCCATCAAGCTGAGCTGTAGTCTGTATACCGCTTGCATCACTTCCGGCATTGGCCTCGGTAAGAGCGAAGGCCACAATCTTTTTTCCAGCCGCTATTTCAGGAAGATATTTACTTTTATGCTCATCCGAGCCGAAGAAAAGAAGCGGAAAAGTTCCAAGTGCATTTGCAGCGTATGTGGTAGACACACCAAGACACGCCTTTGAAAGCTCTTCCAGAGCGATAAGATGGGCCAGAGAGTCTGTGCCCATACCGCCATATTCTTCAGGGATATGAAGACCCATAAGATCTGAATCAGACAGGACCTTGATTATCTCCCACGGAAACTCGGATTTTTCGTCAAGTTCCGCACGAACTGGTACAACCTTCTCTCTGGCAATCTGCCTAGCAAGGTCCCGAATCATAATCTGCTCTTCGGTTAACAGGTAATCCATGAATCCCTCCCTGAAATTATTGACAACATTGTGGCAGGCACGGGGGCCGGCCCCTACATCCGTAAATGGTTATGGTTCAATGCAGGCCCCCCCTATGGTTGCCCACTCCCTCTACCATTTAACCAAAGCCGAAGCCCAGGTGAGTCCTGCGCCAAAGGCTTCGAGCAGAACATAATCGTTCTCTTTTATGCGGCCTTGCTTCATGGCTTCATCCAGAGCTATCGGGATGGAAGCGGCTGAAGTGTTTCCAACCCTCTCCAGGTTAATCATCACACGATCCATAGGCAAACCAAGTCTGCTTGCTGTGGCAAGAATAATTCTGATGTTTGCCTGGTGAGGAATAAGAAGCGCTATGTCAGATGCATTAAGGCCGTTTTCTTTTAATGAATCAACCACAAGAGATTCAAGTGCACGAACAGCAACTTTGAAGGTTTCACTCCCCTTCATCTTTATGAAATTAAGCCTGTCTTCAATCACCCCATGCGACATTGGCGTTGTTGCTCCGCCGCCGGGTATATGAAGCAGGTCCCAAAGATTTCCGTCCGCATGCAGCTTGACCGACATTATGCCGCGGTTTTCATCTTCAGAAGCCTCAAGCAAAACCGCGCCTGCGCCATCTCCAAAAAGTACACACGTGGTACGGTCTTGCCAGTCCATAAAACGGGAGAGCAACTCAGCCCCTACCACAAGCACCCGTTTGTGAGATCCAGACCTAATCATGGCATTGGCCACTGAAAGGGCATATACAAAGCCCGAACAGGCTGCCGAGACATCAAAGGCAGCTGCTCTGGATGCGCCTAGCTTGGCCTGCAACATACAAGCTGTAGAGGGCATAAGCATATCCGGCGAAGTTGTGGCCACGATAATCAAGTCCAGGTCCTGCGCCTCTCTGCCTGATGAGCGCAACACAGCCTTTGATGCTTCACAAGCCAGGTCGGAAGTTGTCTGATTTTCTGCCGCTATTCGCCGCTCTTTTATACCGGTTCGCTCGATGATCCACTCATCCGTGGTATCCACCATAGCTTCCAGATCACGGTTGGTAAGCACACGTTCCGGCAGGTAAGATCCTGTACCGGTAATTATTGAACTACGAGGCAACAACAATCTCTTCCATTGCCTCATGTATTCCGGCCTTGATTGTCTCTTTCAGGCCTTTTTCAACAGAATCAGCAGCTACTCCTAATGCATTTCTTATGGCCTTGGAAGTTGATCGTCCGTGGCTTATAATGCAGACTCCATTAATACCCAGAAGAGGAGCACCTCCGTATTCGGCGTAATCCAGTTTTTTTCTAACATCCGGCAGACCGGCGCGCAGAAAAAAATACCCGATTTTACCAAGTAAACTACCGGATATCTCCTGGCGAAACATTTTCGCAAGAGATTCTACAAGGCCTTCAGCTGTTTTTAATACAACATTACCCGTAAAGCCATCACAGACCACCACATCCACAGTGCCGGAAAATATCTCCTTGCCTTCCACATTGCCTACAAAGTTAAGGTTTGAACCCTCAAGTAGTTTAAAACTTTCCTTGGTGAGCTCATTCCCCTTGCCAGCTTCTTCACCTATGCTTAAAAGCCCGACACGCGGGTTTGCTCTTCCAAGCACTGTGCCAGCGTAAATATTTCCCATAACGGCAAACTGCAGAAGATGAACAGGCTTGCAATCTACAGTGGCACCGACATCTATCAAAATAAAAGGTTTTTTAACTCCCGGCATAACCGTGGCTATCCCGGGTCTGTCTACCCCCTGGACAAGTCCTAACCTGAAGAAGGATGTTGCCATTGCCGCCCCTGTGTTACCTGCGCTAACCACAGCATCGGCCTTGCCGGTCTTGACAAGATCTACTGCCACACGGATTGAAGAGTTCTTTTTTCGTCTAAGCGCAGAGGACGGCGACTCATCCATTGCCACCACCTCGCTGGAGTGCTGAATGCTGATCCCGGAAACTTTTTTACTACTACCCCCGGAGTCCAGTTCCTGTTTGATACGATTCTCATCACCAACCAGAATCACCTTCAGACCGAAAGACTCCACCGCTTCCAGTGCCCCTCTTACTGTCACGGCGGGAGCTGTGTCTCCACCCATGGCATCGAGGGCTATCCTCATACAACCTCTTTGACTTCCAGTACCTTACGACCTTTATATGTTCCACAACTCGGACAGACGCGGTGAGGCATCTTGGGTTCCTGGCAATTTGAACACATCGACAGATTGGGAGCCTCCAGCTTCCAGTTTGCACGACGCTTGTCTCGTCTGGACTTTGAATGCCTACTTGTTGGGTTCGCCATTGTTCTCTCCTTTTAACTTCATTAATACTTTTAATCTCGAATCCACAGTGTCTGTACTACAGCCACAGTTTTGCTTGTTTCGGTTAAGACCGCATACCGGACAGAGCCCCGTGCACGATAGACTGCATAGAGGGTTCATCGGAATTCCAAGCAGCACCTGTTCCCTGACCAGTTCAGTGATATCTATTTCATCATCCTCGTAGAATGCAATATCAAGATCAGAGGCGCATAGCTCATGCTCTCCCTCTTCCATGTTAACAGCGGATACAGGCTGACATTCAACGTAAAAATCCGACTCAATCCCATCGGTAAAAAGCTCAAGGCAGTATCCGCACTGAAGCTCTACACTACATGAGAAATCGCCGTTTACGATCACTCTACCGCCGACTTTCTGTACGTTGATACTAACGGTAACAGGACCGGCCAGCGTAACACCCTCTATCAGTAGGGGTTCCCTGGTGTTAAGCTTGATCCCCTCTTCAGGGATATTGGAGACAAAGACCCGCATAAGCCGAGTTTAACCGAGGTCCAAAGAAATGGAATTATAAGAATTAGCCGTCTTTATTGTCAATCCAAATTTTTTTATGAAGAAATTATGAAAAAATATAGAGTCTCTCCATAAATTCAATTTACCTATCTGTCATTCCGGCAGTTCTTAAGCCGGAATTCAGTATTTTCAATGTTTTCTGGATGCCAGATCAAGCCTGGCACGATGACAAAAAGACATTTTATGGACAGACTCTAACTTAATAAACTCTACTTATTAAAAACTCTTTACAAGAAAGCTCAATCTGGGTTCTCTATTATTATTTTATCCGCTCTGCTAGAGATAAGCATTGCAGTATATACTATATTAATTTATGCGCAGAGATAAGCATCGCAGTATATACCATCTGCGCACAGAAATTTCACAGTCTTTGCCGTCTCGATAACCAACCTGTCAAGCGGATTGAGTATCGCGGCATTCATGCCTGCACCTACCAACACGCCAAGAGCAGAACTGTTTACGATAGACCTGTTTCTACCCTTCAGGCCCTGAGAGATATTACTCAACCCCAACATGGTTTTTACTTCAGGAAAACTCTCTCTAAAAAGTCGTATAGCACTGGCCGCCTCAATGAGCGCGTTAGGGTTCATTGAGAAAGAAGCAAGCACAGAATCAAGGTATATGTCAGCCGGCATAATCCCATATCCGGCAGCCTCCTCAATTATATCCATAGCAATACTGCACTTTTCATTCGCATCACTTACATATCCTCTTCCAGGAAGAGCCATACCTATAACACGAGCATTAAACTCACTTGCAAGGGAAAGAAGTCTCTCTGTTCTTTTCTTATCTCCTGTAACTCCGTTTATCATACCCCTTCCTCTGTGGACAGCAAGGCCTGCCTTTATCATTTCAGGAGTACCATTAAGGCATAAAGGCAGCTCTACACTCTGCTGAATAGCCTCGACAATATCCCTCATGAGCCGCTCTCCACCAGCAATGTCAGGGCCGATGTTTATATCCAGCATATCCGCACCTGACTCAGCCTGCAGGATGGCCAAACTTACAATCCGGGAAAGATCCCCGGACACAAGCCTGTCATAAATATCAGGGGCCAAAACGTTTATTTTTTCACCTATGATCAGCATATTCATATGCCTCCTTTTTAATGTTTCTGATACCAAATCTGTTGAACCGGCTCCTAAGCTCCTTATTCAAGCGCTCAATATTTTTATACCCAAGAGATAAATCCTCAGCACATCCCGGAAACGGCTTAAAAAACTGCAAGAAATAATTCTTTACATTCATGGTGTTCAACTCCGTAATCATTTCAACAATGCAGTCTATCCCAAGACCTCTAAAGATTGTGGTTCTTATCTCATAAGGAATATCACCTTCTGTGATCATATACAGGGATTTTTTAATCCGGCCAATATCAACTTCAACTCCAGCCCCACTTCTGTAAGCCCTGAGCGGGGCCTTGTAGTCCATTGCAACATAGTCAATCAGACCGTCCATCAATAAGTCGTTAAGCATCTCAGGTTTAGATCCGTTTGTGTCTAATTTAACTTGATAACCCATTGCCTTTATCTCTCTGATAAAAGCCTTTATATCAACCTGAAGCAGTGGTTCTCCGCCGCTTACAACTACACCGTCAAGCAAGCCCCTTCTATTATTTAGAAACGAAATTATCTCTTTTGCATGCACTTGTTTTTTAAATAAATGCGGGTGAATTAAAGCATGGTTATGACAATAAGCACATCTGAAGTTACAACCACGGGTAAAAATCACAGCGCTTATTTTTTCAGGATAATCTATCAAGGAAATTTTATGAACCCCCCCGATCATCATACCAACGCGAACACCTTCCGAGCGCTGAACTCTTCTTTTTTGCCCTTGTTCCACTGTTTTACAGGACGAAGATAGCCGACTACCCTGGAATAAATTTCCGTCTCCGCATGACAGCTTGGACACTCTGCAAACTCCCCGGCAATGTATCCGTCCACAGGGCAGACACTGAAGGTGGGGGTAATGGTAAAATAGGGAAGGTGATACTCTTTACAGACTGTTTTTATAAGTTGTTTTAAAGCTCCTGGATCTTCTATCTTCTCGCCTATAAAGAGATGCAGCACTGTTCCACCAGTATATCTGGTCTGTATCATATCCTGGTGTTCGAGCACTTCAAAAACATCATCCGTAAAATCCACAGGCAACTGGCTGGAATTTGTATAAAACGGCTCTGCGCCAACTGTGCGGTACTGAATCTCGTTGGCACAAATAATACCTGAAAAATTCTCCTTATCAATTCTTGCCAGTCTATACGAAGTCCCTTCCGCAGGAGTTGCTTCAAGGTTATAGTTATTGCCTGTCTCTTTCTGAAATTCCAACATTTTATTCCTCATAAAATCCATCACTCTAACTGTAAAAGCATGCCCTTCAGGAGACGAAATTGCCTTGTCTAAAAGGTTTAAACACGCCTCGTTCATTCCGATTAGACCTATTGTGGAAAAGTGGTTTTTCCAGTACTCATCAAAACGTTCCTTAACACTCCTAAGATAGTATGTTGAATATGGATAGAGATCACCTTCTGTAAACCTTTCCAACACCTTTCTTTTGATTTCTAGACTCTCTTTAGAAATAAGCATTAATTTGTTCAGCAGAGCAATAAACTCATCCTCATTTTCAGCTAAGTAACCAAGCCTCGGCATATTAATTGTAACCACACCGATAGAACCGGTCAGGGGATTTGCGCCAAAAAGTCCTCCACCTCTTTTTTGAAGCTCACGGTTGTCAAGCCTCAGCCTGCAACACATGGAACGGGCATCTTCCGGCTTCATGTCGGAATTAATGAAATTTGAGAAATAGGGAATACCGTACCTGGCGGTCACCTCCCACAGGATATCGAGGTTGGGATTGTCCCAGTCGAAATCTTTCGTAATATTGTAGGTTGGTATGGGAAAGGTAAATACTCTACCCTTTGCATCGCCTTCAAGCATCACCTCTAAAAAGGCCCTGTTGAAGAAATCCATCTCTTTTTGAAACTCTCCGTAAGTTTCATTACGTATTTTTCCGCCTATGACAACAGGCTGGTTTGCAAAATTTTTCGAAACTGTAAGATCAAGAGTAATGTTTGTAAAAGGGGTCTGAAAACCGACTCTGGTAGGAACGTTTATATTGAAAACAAACTCCTGAAGAGCCTGCTTTACCTCTCTGAAACTAAGTTCATCGTATCGTATAAATGGGCTGAGAAGTGTGTCGAAATTTGAAAAAGCCTGCGCGCCTGCTGCCTCTCCCTGAAGGGTGTAAAAGAAATTAACCACCTGGCCAAGAGCGCTTCGGAAGTGTTTTGCCGGACTGCTCTCTATTTTGCCGGAGGCGCCCTTAAAACCTCTAAGAAGAAGGTCATGAAGATCCCAACCGACACAGTATACGGAAAGTATGCTCAGATCGTGTATGTGTAAGTCGCCGTCAACATGAGACTTTCTGACCTCAGGAGGATATATTTTATTCAGCCAGTATATCTTGCTTATCTCTGAAGAAATATAGTTATTCAACCCCTGTAATGAGAACGCCATATTGCTGTTTTCATTGACCTTCCAGTCAATCTGTTTCAGGTAATGGTCAATTAAATCTATATCCGCCTTTGTAGTAACCTGCCTGATTCTGGCATGCTGGTCTCTGTAGAGAATATATGCCTTGGCAGTCTTACGGTAGACAGAAGACAACAGCACCTCTTCCACAATATCCTGAATTTCCTCGACGGCAGGAACCCTGCTGCCTATAACCTGGGCTGCCAAATTCAGCACTCTGATAGTCAACCGACTGGCAATTTCGAGGTCAAACTCTCCGATAGCATCCCCAGCCTTTGCAATTGCCTTTGTAATCTTCTCTGCATCGAAGCTTACTGTTTTACCATCTCGCTTCATTATTTCTTTAAACATACCGTCTCCTTCATAGTTGATTAATTCACATGGTTTTTTCTTGCAGTTACGGTGTTTTCAGGCAAGTGTATCCTGTGAGAGAAACAGCTTGACAACTCCGGCGTGTAGCTATTAGCAGTAGCAGTACTTCAACTCGCGACAGGCCTGAATCTGTACTACACTAAGATGGAGAATAGATTATTGATAAGACAGAAACACTTGATTTTACAGAGTAAAGCAGACGTGTATAGACCATATTCTTTTCCTCCCGCGCGAAAAGATTTTAGATTTTATATGGTCTGGATAGGTCTTCCGGCTCAGGGCTGTCTACTCACCCGCCTTCCCATCATGTGTTATTCATGACAGTGGCTTTGTTTATGGGTTTTCGTTCCCTTCACGGCTGCGGGGCAGCGGAGGATTTCCACCTCTCTTCCCTTGCATCCAGCCATATGATTCGATTGTTGATTTACATTAGCAGACACGTTTTCTTTTTTCAACAGTTTTCAGTAAATTTCAATAATTTTTATTTCCCTTAATGCTTTTTCAATGTTTTACCAGCCGCTTTTCAGTAGTTATTTAAATTGACAAACACGGTCTTATTAATTTAAATTATTTTCAATTAATTAAGGGTCGTTCAGGACCTTACAAGGGAAGTACGGTGAAAATCCGTCGCGGACCCGCCGCCGTAACCGAGGACGAAAACCGCAGTAAAGCCACTGTCTGATTTTGATGGGAAGGCGCGGTAAGTAGATTGATCCGGAAGCCGGAAGACCTGCTATGAAAATAGAGTATAGTCGTGCCCCTCGTGGACATGGGGGCGTGAATATTGTAACCGAGGATAAAAAACGGCATCCCCGGACCTGATTATTTAGGTCCGGGGATTTTTTTTTTAAACACAAACAAAAACTGAACAGGAGGTGGTTTAGCAAAAAAGTAGTAGTAGAAAAAACGTAACTACTCAGCTATTCATCCCCCCCTTTAATAAAGGTGGAGACCTAAATAGTTACGAAAAACCAACGCTTTAGGATCAAGGGAAGGGAGTTAAAGTCTCCCGCCGCCCCGCGACTGTAATCGGGACGAAAGCCGCAAATAAAACCACTGTCCAAATGGATGGGAAGGCGCGGTAAGTAGGATGAACGAAAGCCAGGAGACCTGTTCCAAAAGCATAACCCCAATCTACCAAAATCCTCGAGGGAGGAGAAAGGAGAGTAAAGATGAAGAAAAGTCTAACGGCAATAACGCTAGCGGTATTACTGTTGGTCGTACCAAACTTAGTGTCTGGCCAGGAGGAAATAGTTCCTAAAGAAGAAAAACAAAATGGACTCCAAACCGAAGAAATCGTTGTAACCGCAACAAGAATAGCAACCTCTTCCAGAGAGATCGGCAGTTCCGTTACTGTTATCACAGCTAAAGAAATCGAAGAAAAACAGCAGACAACTGTGCTTGAGATTCTGAGAACCGTTCCAGCACTGGATGTAGTTCAATCAGGAGGACCGGGAGGAACAACATCTATCTTCATTAGGGGAGCTAAATCAGAGTACACTCTTGTCCTGATAGATGGGATTGAAATGAACGATCCCAGCTCAGCAGGCCGATCTTATAATTTTGCAAATCTAACACCTGACAATATTGAGCGTATCGAGATTATCAGAGGTCCCCAAAGCACGCTATACGGCTCTGACGCAATCGGCGGTGTCATCAACATTATCACAAAAAAAGGCAAGGGTAAGGCCAGTGGTTTCGTCTCTTTAGAGGGTGGTTCTTTCAGTACACTCAGAGAAACGGCAGGTGTCAGCGGAGGTAGTAAATTGCTGAATTTCTCCTTGGGTTTATCCCGCTGGGATACAGACGGGATATCCGCCGCTAATGAAAAAGACGGCAACAGCGAGAAAGACGGTTATAAAAACACTTCCATTTCAGCAAGGCTTGGTGTAACGCCGACGGAAAACGCAGATGTTGATTTCATCCTGAGATATATTAAAGACAAGTCTGACATAGATAACTCAGGAGGTGTGGGTGGAGACGATCCAAACAACACAGCAGTCGGAGAACAGTTGTTTTTTAGGACACAATTACGCCTTGCTCTGCTAGATGATCTATGGGAGCAGAAGCTTGGATTTTCTCTGACGGATTATAACCGGGATTACCGAAACAATACGGATGCCGATCATCCGACGGACTTTAGTCGTGGTTCTTACGACGGAGAAGAATTAAAGTTTGACTGGCAGCATAATCTATATCTACACAAAACCAATACTCTTACTATCGGCCTGGAAAACGAAGAAGAAAGAGCTAAGTCCGACTACTACTCGGAAAGTGCCTGGGGATCATATACAAGCGTTTTTGATAAGAAAACCGCCCGTACAATCAGTTACTACCTTCAGGATCAGATAAAGCTGTGGGATTCCTGGTTTACCACCTTGGGTGTCCGCCTGGACAACCACAGCCGGTTCGGAACTAAAGTCACTTATCGCATAGCATCCGCCTACTTGATCAAACAGACCGGAACTAAATTCAAGGGAACCTACGGAACAGGTTTTAAAGCTCCGTCACTTTATTATCTCTACTCCGAATATGGAGATGAAAACCTTGCTCCAGAGGAAAGTACGGGATGGGACATTGGAGTTGAACAGGCATTACCTGGATTTGCTAAAAAACTTACACTGGCGGCCACCTATTTCAGCAATAAATTCGACAATATGATCGAATACGACAGCAGCACCTGGATCTTCACAAACGTGTCCGCAGCCAAAACAGAAGGAGTTGAGGTGTCGGCATCAGTTAAGCCAATCGATAACCTCACATTACAGACAAACTACACTTACACTAAAACAAAAGATAAAACCACTGGCGAAGAACTTCTTAGAAGACCTAAAAATAAGCTCGGGATAACTGCTAACTATTATTTTCTTGATAAAAGTAACGTCAACCTGAGCATAGTCTATGTCGGAAACAGAGACGACAATGACTACTCTATATGGCCTGCTGCAAGGGTGAAGTTAGATAGCTACACACTGGTGAATCTGGCGGCATCGTACCAGCTCGCAAAAAACACTCAGGTGTTCGGGAGAGTGGAAAACCTTCTGAATAAAGAATACGAAGAAGTCAAAGGTTATGGAACACCCGGAATTTCAGCCTTTGTCGGAGCTAGATTATCGTTTTAGCAAACATAACAACAGGCATTTCTGGAAGATTTCATGAAAAATATTCTTAAAAAATGAAAGATATGTTTCTAAAGGAGGGGCTGCTTATCTACCCCCTTCTTGTGTCAGCCATTATTCATGCAGGAGTATTTTTACCTGGAGTGTTGCATAGCAATGCCGAAATCGTAACTAAAAAAGAAACACCTTATCTCACTCTGAACATTGTCTCTTCAACAACCGGCAAGACACTCGGCAACAGGCAATATCCGCAGACGATCGGTAATCGATCAATGATTATGCCGGAAGAAAAAAGTGAGTTTAAAAACAAGGAAAAAATCGAGAAAAAAATTTATAAAAAAACAGACAAAAGCATTGCTCCAGCCAAACCGGTTACACAGAAAAAAACTCCTGCACAATCATATCTCATTAGTGATACAACTAAAGAAAAACAAACAACGGTACAGACAGAAAGTATCAATTTAGATCCCTTAGAAAAGCCGGCAACAGAACTTCATCTAAAAAAACCGGAAACCGGAAGAACCAGTAAAAGAGTTACTGTTGCTGCTAAAAGTGAAGATATTTCACAAGGCGCCGGAGTCTCCTCTAGCAAAGGAAACGCCAGTAAGAACAACGGACATCACAGCAAGAATGCCAGATTTATTCCTGCCATTGTCAGAGGTTTATCAAAACCAGAGTATCCCAGGTATTCGCGAATAAACGGAGAGGAAGGCACGGTTGTGCTTGCCGTAGAAATTTTATCCGGCGGAAAACCTGGGGAAATAAAAATAGTAAGTTCCAGTGGATATAGACGACTTGATCGCGCTTCTGTAAAAGCGCTTGAGAAAGCCACGTTCATACCAGGCAAAGTAGACGGCAAAGAGATCACATCCAAAAAACGTATTGCATTCAGGTTTGATCTAAGGGATTAATAGAGGGAGTTTTTTATGCGCCAAACATTAATCCTGATCACTATTGTTTTTATCTCATTTGCCGGAAGCTACTTAGCAAAAAAAACGCTTCACAAGCAGGAGCCGGACATTTACAATGCTCTTAGAGCTTCCGTTTTAGGCAATGCCTCAGAGAATGTCTCAGGGGATAATGTCAATACAAATACAACTTACAGACGTATTATCTCGCTGGCTCCCAGCATTACAGAGATACTATTTAAGCTAGGCCTGGGAGACAAGGTTGTCGGTGTTACAGACTATTGCGACTTCCCCCCCGAAGCCCAGGCTAAAACCAAAATAGGAGGATACTACGACCCAAACTACGAGGCCATAATCTCACTAAGTCCGGACATTGTAATCATGCTGCCCGAGCATCAAGAACCTAAGCAGTACCTTAGCCGGTTCGGCCTGAAAGTGCTTATAGTTGATCACAAAAACATAAGTGGAATACTAACTTCTATCACAGCCATCGGAAATGCATCCAGAGTAGAACAAAACGCGGCATCTCTTGTACTCGACCTTCGGAAAAGGATGGAGCTAATAGAGCAAAAGACTGCCGGCTTGACTCGCCCTAAAGTCATGGTTACTGTGGGACGAAACATGGGGTCGGGCTCTTTAAAGGATATTTACATTTCGGGCAGAGATGGTTTTTATGACGAGATGATTACTCTTTCCGGCGGAGTAAACGCTTACACCGGAAGGGTCACATTTCCGGTTGTCAGCGGAGAAGGCATTATCCGTATGAATCCCAAAGTGATTATCGATATAATTCCGGATCTTGAGCAGAAGGGTTGGGACAAAACAATGATTCTTAAGGAATGGAAGACAATATCTCAGGTCGATGCTGTCAAGAATGAGCGGGTATATATCTTTAGTGAAGATTATGTTGCAACTCCAGGACCAAGGTTTATTCTCATAATGGAACAGATGGCAAAAGCAATACACCCCGAGATAAATTGGAAACAAATTGGAAGCAAATTTAAAAAAAATTGAAAAAAGTTGGAAGTAAATTGGAAGTAGATATGGAAAAAGCTATTATCGAAATTAAAAAATTCTCTTTTTCCATAAACGGCAAAGAGATTCTTAAAAATATCTCACTCACCGTTATGAAGGGAGAGTATATCTCCATTGTCGGTCCAAACGGCGCCGGGAAAACAACTCTGCTCAAATGCCTGGACCGCATACATAAAGGCGGCATTGGAGATATAAAAATAGCAGGAAAACCAATTGACGAATACAGCCAGAAAGAACTCGCACAACACGTAAGCTATGTCCCCCAGACAGATGGAAATATCCCTCCTTTTACCGTACACGAGTTTGTAATAATGGGGAGATATCCATACATGACTCCTTTTTCTTCAATAAACAAAAAGGACAAAGAAATGGTTCAAGAAGCATTGTCCATGACAGGTACTTTAAAATTCTCCAAACGCTTCCTCAGCGAGCTTAGCGGCGGCGAACGCCAGAAGGTTTTTATTGCGGCAGCGCTGGTACAGGAGGCTGAAATTCTTCTTCTAGACGAACCTACGACCTTTCTGGACCCTAAGCACGAGGCCGATATTCATAGACTTCTGGCGCGTGCCAACCGTGAAAATGGAGTTACCATTGTTTCAGTAACCCATGATATCAACAGCGCAGTAATGACCAGCCGCCGTATCCTGGCGCTTAAAAACGGAATTACCGCCTTTTGCGGACCTGCTGAAGATTTCATAAACAATGAAACTCTTCAAAATATCTACGAAAAACAATTTATTTTTATGAAACACCCCCAAGCTGAAAAAACCATTATCGCTCCTGAAGCTCCATGATAAAAGCGGAATCACCAAAAAAGCCGATAATTCTTGTCACTCTGCTGGTTCTTGCTGTCGCGATTCTGGCCGGAGCGCCGATGGTTGGAATGAAAGCCATATCTTTAAACTCGATTTTCTACCCGGCACCCGGCGGAGTGGATGCGGAGATCTTCTGGATGATCAGAGTGCCAAGAGTCTGTGTTTCTTTTCTTGCAGGAGCGGCCCTGGCAGTAAGCGGCATGGCTTTTCAGGCTATGTTTCGCAACCCGCTTGCCACTCCCTTTACCCTTGGCGTGGCAAGCGGCGCGTCTCTTGGGGCCGCGATTTATATACGGGCAGGTTTTATCTTTAATGTTTTGGGAATTTCCGGAGTATCCATATCCGCTTTTGCAGGAGCCACTCTTTCGGTTCTGCTGGTATACGGCCTGAGCAAGATGAGAAAAGGTTTTTCGACAAGTACTATGCTGTTGGCAGGGGTGGCTATCAGTTTCTTTTTCTCCAGCGTTATTCTTTTTACACAATATATGAGTGATTTCACAAATTCGTTCCGCATTCTACACTGGCTTATGGGTGGACTTGAAGTAGTCGGATTCGAGTCGGTTTTAAATATGGCTCCATTTGTCATCAGTGGAAGCGCCATTATCTTCTACATGACTCATGAGCTTAACCTTATGGTGACAGGAGAGGAAATAGCTGTCAGTCGTGGAGTTAACGTAGAAAAAACAAAAAAGATTCTTTTTTTCGCAACCTCACTTATGGTTGGAGGCGTTGTAGCCATATGCGGACCGATCGGATTTGTAGGTATGATGGCGCCTCATATTTGCAGGCTGCTGATCGGCGCTGATCACAGATACCTGACTCCTGTCACCCTATTGTTCGGCGGAGTATTTCTGACCCTATGCGATATGCTTGCCAGAACCCTGATCGCACCTGCGGAAATGCCGGTGGGTATAATCACCGCCTTGCTTGGCGGACCTTTCTTTGTATGGCTGCTGATTGGAAAAACCTCTTCAAAAAGAGGGATAATATGAGACCCAAGTTGATAAACATCGATACAAAATATAATATTTCTCACTACTCCTCACAGCATGAAACTATCTGAATTCGACTACGAACTGCCAAAATCGCTTATCGCCCAGCGTCCCGCAGACAGGCGGGATAAATCAAGACTCATGGTGCTTCACCGTAAAACCGGACGAATTGAACACAGGAGTTTTCCTGACATAGTAAGCCTGTTCGAGCCGGATGATCTTCTTGTGATAAATAACACCAGAGTAAAACCAGTTAGGCTTCTGGGACAAAAGCCGACCGGGGGAAAAGTAGAAATACTGCTTATAAAGAACAAGGGAGGCAATCTCTGGGAGGCTCTTGTAAAGGGTCTTTCAAAGGGTGTTATAATTTTATCTAAAGAAATGACAGCCGAAGTCGAAAAACCTCATGGACAATGTAACGGAAGTAGCAGGCTGGTCAGGTTCAGCAGCGACCCGGAAGCCTATGCCGACAGTCACGGACTCATGCCACTTCCTCCTTATATCAAAAGGATCCCGGATGCTGAGGACAGGGAGCGCTACCAGACCGTATACGCAACAGAGCCTGGAGCCATCGCCGCTCCAACAGCCGGTCTGCATTTCACCACGGAAAATTTGGATAAACTTCGGAAGCGCGGTGTAGCAATTCATATAATCACTCTTCACGTGGGACCAGGCACATTCAAGGCAGTCACCGCGCCGGAACTTAAAGATCATACAATGGACGAAGAATCTTTCCAGATCGGCTCATCCACCGCAGATGCCGTAACAGAGGCCAAAAACGCAGGCAGAAGAGTTTTTGCTGTAGGAACCACCACCACTCGCACACTTGAGACAGCTTTCAAAGACGGAAGACTTGTTCCGGGCTCTGGAGCCTCATCTCTTTTTATAACGCCTGGATACAGGTTTAAAGCCATAGACGGTCTTCTGACGAACTTTCATCTTCCAAAAGCGACACCGCTTATGCTGACATCCGCCTTTGCTGGATTTGATAATACACGCCGTGCTTATCAGGAGGCGGTTAAAGAAAATTATAGATTCTTCTCCTACGGAGATGCTATGTTGATAGTATGAAAAAGGGAAGTAAAAACCAGTCTGAACTTCAAAAAGTAGCAATTTTCCTGGGAGTTCTGCTTGTACTTCTGGTGATAAGCTTTTTTGTCGGAATGTACCTTGGTCCTGATGCCAAACTAAAACAGGCACCTGATGAAGAAAAGCAGACTTTAACCTCTGATTCTACTATTACTCCTACCAAACCTGACGAGAACTCCAGGGAGAAGGATCTTAGGGATATATACAACGAGACGGAAGAGATCAAAAATCGTATTATCGCCGCAAAGCAAAAACAGAAAATTCCTAAAGAAAAAAAAATATCCGCCGTCAAGCAGAAGAAGAAAACAGTTAAAGCTGTTCAAAAAAAGGCAAAAAAGGAATCCATCGTCTATGCCGTTCAGGTCGGCGCTTTCCGTAACGCCACAGAAGCAAAGCGGCTTGCAAAAAAACTTGGTAAAAAGGGGTACACAGTCTACGTGGTGGATGTAAAGACAAAAGACAAAGGAACTCTGCATAAAGTGCGTATTGGACGTTTCCGCAATAGGAAACAAGCAGATAAACTCTCAAGGAAAATCAGAAAAAACGAAGGGATACAGGCGTTTGTGGCCTACAGATGAAAAAGGCCGGACGCTAAGAACTGAGAAAAAAAGAAAGATTGAGGCAAGATAAATCATCTCTACTCCCACTTTTGGCATTGTTAAGTATGTAGAGGTTTTTAAAGTTTTTGTCTTTGATTTTCAACATGTTAGAGTGTTATTATCTATGCAAAATTAGCAATGCCCCCCCTTTTTTAAAGGGGGTTGGGGGGATTATTAAATGAGGATCTGAGGATTATGCTATTTTACAATTTAAAGCTAAAAAAACATTCTCAAGAACTCAGAAAAAATATGACTGATGCGGAAAAGTTACTATGGTCAAAGGTGAGGAGGAAACAATTAAAAGGTTTCCAATTTTACAGACAGAGGATTATTGGTAACTATATTGTCGATTTTTATTGTCCAAAAGCAAAAATTATAGTTGAGCTTGATGGTGGGCAACACTATAGCGATGAAGCGATTAAGAAGGATAAAGTTAGAGATG
>CAYWZR010000006.1:0-24468 GCA_964462885.1 uncultured Nitrospirota bacterium | reverse complement strand
ACGCTGAAACTTCGTCGCAGCGATATAAAAACAATCGACGGAAGACCAGTAATAACAATGCGAGGCCAGGTAATACCTGTGGTTGATCTAGGCAAGGCCTTTGATGTTGCCGATCTTGAATCAGATGTCAAAGGCAAAGACGATGTTTATCTCGTTATTGTCTCGCTAGGAGACCGAAAATTCTCTATCATGGTGGACCGTCTGATAGGTAAAGAAGAGGTTGTGATAAAAAACATGAATGGTCTAAATGCAGAGAAAGAGGGAATCGCAGGCGCTACAATCACCGGAGATGGCAGGGTAGTTCTTATTGTTGACCTGACGGTTTTATTAAGAGAAATGATGCAAACGGCAATGGCGTAGTTCTAATGATGAATTATGAATGGTGGATTATAAATGCCGAGAAAAAAGGGCTGTAAGGAATAAGGATATTACAGATGAAACAGACACGCATACTAGTTGTTGACGACTCGGCTTTTATGAGAAGAGCTATCAAACAGATGCTTGAAAGCGACCCGGAAATTGTCGTAATCGATACTGCACGTGATGGTAGCGAAGCAATAGAAAAAACCATACAGCTACGACCGGACCTGGTAACTCTGGATATCGAGATGCCCAAAATGAATGGACTCGAAGCTCTAAAGGTTATTATGGAAAGACGTCCTACTCCTGTTTTGATGGTAAGTTCACTTACCAGCGATGGAGCCAAGGTTACTCTTGAAGCTATGGAACTTGGAGCATTGGACTTCATCCCGAAGAACCTATCTGAGATGTCCGTAAACATTCTTAGGGTAAAGGAAGATCTGGTCAAAAAGGTTAAGCTGCTGGCGAACAAGAAAGTACAACGACCGGCACGACAACAGAAAACGGTACGGCCCAAGGTTCTTGAGGTATCGAAAAAATATGACTCTTATACCAGCCAGCGCCGAATATCTATAATCTCTATCGGGACCTCAACCGGAGGCCCAATGGCGCTTCAGAAAATACTGCCTTATTTACCTGCGAATCTTCCGGTGGGAGTGGTGATTGCCCAGCACATGCCAGCTGCCTTTACAGGCACGTTTGCCCAGCGGTTGAACAATATGAGTCATATGGAAATCCGGGAAGCTGTAAATGGAGACATTATAAAACCGGGTGTTATCTTGGTGGCCCCAGGTGGAAAACATATGAGAGTACAACGTACTGGAGCAATTGAAACCAGAATTACTATATCGGATGATCCCAAAAGCGCTCTGTACAGGCCCTCGGTAAACGAGTTAATGCTATCTGTGGCCGAATTTTATCCAGGCAGAGCGCTTGGCGTAATTCTCACCGGCATGGGAAATGACGGACATGAAGGCATAAAGGCAATCAAGAAAAGCGGCGGAAAAGCCTTTGCCCAGGACGAAGAGACATGCGTTGTTTACGGTATGCCCCGCGCTGTTGTGGACGACAACTTAGCTGACAAAGTGCTTCCTATCGATATGATGGTCGGCGAACTGATAAATGCGGTCTGATTCCCAGGTAATGGAGGGGTGGAGATATGGATTACCAATTAGTTACATTCAAGCTGGATGAGGAAGAATTCGGAATAGATATACTTAAGGTCCAGGAAATTATTCGAACAGTTGAAATTACGGTTGTTCCCAAGATGCCAGGCTATATGGAGGGTGTGATTAACCTCAGGGGCAAGGTAATTCCTGTTGTGAACCTTCGAACAAGATTCAGCAAACCGCAAACCGGTCAAGGCAAAGACACACGTATAGTCGTGGTTAGCCTCAATAGCATAACACTGGGCCTTTTAGTTGACAGCGTATCAGAGGTATTGAGGCTCAGTGAGGATGTTGTTGAGCCGCCTCCTCCAATCATGGAAGGAGGTATGGACACCGAATACATTAAATCGGTAGGCCGCCTGGAGGATCGCTTACTGATACTTTTGGATCTGGAAAAAGTTTTTGGGGGCGATGGTGCTCTGTCTTTTGTGTAGGGGCTTAGGTAAAAGGAGAGAGTATGGCTGACAATTCTGAACCCAGCGGTAATGAAAGAAGAGAGTTTGTCCGGATTGACGATACCATTGGACTTGAAGCAACTTTGGTCGACCCGGAGGAAAAAAAGGATGTTCGTGCCAGAGAACTACTAATACCGACACCTGTTGAAAATACTCTATTTGAAAATTATGAAACAGAGGATTCCAAAACTCTTCGTTATCTAGCAGCTATTAACTCCAAGCTGGATCTACTGATAAAACACCTTGTTTTCGATGATAGCTCTCCAGAGAAATTTGACAGCCAGAAAGTAAACCTAAGTGCTTGCGGAATTAATTTTAAAATGTCCGGAAAACCCGCTAAAGGAGACCTTGTAGAGATAAAAATGCTGCTACCGGGATCTCCGCCTGTTTCCCTCTGCACCTACGCTGAAGTACTTAGAGCAGATGGTCCTGAAGAAGACGGTCAATATGCGGTAGGCGCCGAATTTGTATCTATGGGTGAGGATATTCGGGAAGAGATAGTCCGGTACATTTTCGGTCGGCAGAGGGAATTACTCAGAGCTAAAAGAGAGCAGCGATAATGCTTGCACTTATTGGATTTGTAGTCGTTTTCGCATCTGTACTCGGAGGCTATGTGCTGCATCATGGCAACCTGCACGTGCTTTTTCAGCCCACAGAACTTCTTATTATAGGCGGTGCAGCTTTGGGGGCTTTCTTTATTGGATCACCGCCTACTGTCATTCTAAGAACATTCAAAAGCATAGTGAGCATTTTTGGGGGAGGCCCTGGCAAGGCTCAGTACCTGGAGGTACTCACCCTGCTAAACCGAATATTTGCAAAAATCAGAAAAGAAGGTCTTGTCTCGATCGAAGAAGATGTGGAAAATCCGCACGAAAGCCCCATATTTTCACAAGCGCCCGGACTTCTTAAAAATCATCATGTCGTGACTTTTCTTTGTGACAATCTGAGAGTAATTATGACAACCAATATCTCGCCACACGAGCTGGATGCTGTTATGGATATGGAGCTGGAAATTCATCATGAAGACGCTATGGTTCCGGCCCAAGCAGTAGCCAGGATTGCCGACGGTCTGCCGGCCCTTGGAATAGTCGCCGCTGTTTTAGGCGTGGTAATCACTATGGGGAAAATATCGGAACCACCCGAGGTGCTCGGTTACAGCATCGGGGCCGCCCTGGTAGGAACTCTTCTGGGCGTGTTGCTTGCATACGGTTTTGTAGGACCTGTTGGTACAAACCTGGAGTACAAGGCAAAGGAGGATTCTGTCTTCTACCACTTAATCAAGGTTGCCCTGGTAGCCTTTGTGGGAGGCAGCGCTCCTCAGATAGCGGTGGAGTTTGGGCGCAGAGTGGTTTCTGGAAGTGGAAAACCTGGATTTATAGAACTGGAGGAGGCGCTAAGAGCCAAATAAGAACTCGCCCTAAAGGTCAATTATGAGCAATAAACCGCAGACAATTATCATCAAAAAAGTAAAAAAAGGGCATGGAGGCCATCACGGCGGCGCATGGAAAGTGGCCTACGCCGATTTCGTTACCGCTATGATGGCGTTTTTCCTTCTAATGTGGCTGCTCAACATGAGTTCTCCTGAACAACGTGTGCGCCTGGCCTATTACTACAAAAACTTCAGCATATTCGAAAAAAGCGGCGCGGTTGCCATAGGTGCAACAGGCGAAACTGTAAGCCTCTCAGGGCAGGGACAGGAGCAACTTAACTCTCCTTCCGACAGAGCCGAGCCTAGCAGTATGTCAAAAGTTACAGACATGACTACGCAGGAAAAAATTAAACAGGAGTTAAAATACGCCATAACAGAACAGCTAGGAGAGGATACAGGCGAGCAAGTACTGATAGACAGAATGGAGGGCGGCTTGAGAATTCAGGTAGTCGACCGGGATGGGCGAACAATGTTTGAACTTGGTAGTGCTAATCCCAGGCCATTGGCCAAAAAAATCGTCAAGATTATAGCCAAAAGTATCGCTGGACTGCCCAATAAAATCATGATTGAAGGACACACCGACTCATATGGCTTCAAAAATGATGGACAATACACTAATTGGGACCTCTCCTCAGACCGTGCAAATGCTACGAGAAAGCTTCTGGTTAAAGGTGGAGTCAGCGCAAAACGCATTGCCGGAGTTGCTGGATATGCTGATACCAATCGGCTTGTTCCAGACGTACCCATGGATCCAAGAAACAGGAGAATAAGCATCATCCTACTTGATGAAGCCCAAGATAAGCAGAACAACATGAAAATGTTGATACACACGCAACCGGAACGTCTGGAGCCCGCAAATTAGATAAATAATCCTAACAACACTTTTACAAACAGCAGGAGCAGCTCAATGGGCACAAGTACACTTGATGAAATAATTCTTAAAACAGTGGATATTCCAGCAGTCCCCATGGTTGCTGCCAAAGTCATGCGTCTTATCGACTCCCCAAATTGTTCGTTGCAAGAACTACAGGAAGTAATCAGCGGTGATCCAGCAGTTGTGTCAAGATTGTTACGAATTGCCAACTCTTCTTTTTATTCCGGTGGCAAACGGAAAATAGATTCGGCAGAGGCTGCCGTAATGACAATGGGTTTTGATACCCTTAAAAATATGGTACTTGCATCTTCAATCAAGCAGGTTTATAAACATTTTGGATTGTTTGAAAAAATGTCGTGGGAACATTCTCTGGGTGTCTCTATGGCAGCCGGAATGCTTGCAAAACGCTTTGGAATCAGACAAGACGAAGCTGCTACTGCCGGATTACTGCACGATATAGGTAAAGTTGTTATTAATAACAGAATGCCTGAAAGGTACTCCCATATTATTGAAACAGTTTACAGCGAAAATGTTCAAACATACGAATTCGAAGATTCGGAACTTGGTTTTAATCACTGCCATGTGGGAGAACTTGTGACCAAAAAGTGGAAACTCTCACCCTCACTGGTTACGGCTATAGCCTACCATCACTATCCCGACCGAATTCCTGAGGAAGAAAAAGAATATACCCCTCTTTGTAAACTGGTAAACTTTGCAGACAACATATGCCAGTATTTGGGCATTGGTTGTGGTGAGGCTATTGCAACAGCTCTGGATGGGGCAGACATGGACCAGGATGAACTTTTAAAATTAGTTAACGAATTTAAGGAAAATTTTTTGACAGAGAAGTTAAAATTTATATAACTTAAAACAAAGGAAAAAATCCCCGAGCTACCTTTTTCTCTCGCACCATATCCTGGCGTTCTGAAACATTCTGAGCCACGGGGAGGCTTTTAGCTCATTATTCATATCCTCTGACATCCAGCCCCATTGCCATTTAAGAACAGCCCGCTCCGGATGCGGCATCATGGCCAGATGTCGGCCATTTGGAGAACAAATAGCGGTGATTCCCTCTGGAGAACCGTTTGGATTAAAGGGGTAGTCCTCGGTCAGCTCACCATCATCATTGACATATCTGAGTGGAGCTAATTTTTTCTCAATCATCATATCCTTAACGCTTGAGTCTGGAAAGAAAACTTTTCCCTCTCCGTGGGCCACCCAGACACCGAGAGTGGATTTTTCCATACCCGCAAACATAATGGCCGGACTTTCAAGAATTGCCACAGAGACAAAACGCGATTCAAAACGACCGGAATCGTTATGAACAAGACAGGGAAGTAAAGGTGAAGAAATATCCGGCAGATCAAGGCCTGGAACCCAGCCTAAAAGTGTCATGAGCTGACAACCGTTGCAGACACCCAAACTAAAAGTATCTGACCGGAGATAAAAATCCTGAAACTGATTCAATAAGTTGCGGTTGAATCTGATAGCTCCCGCCCACCCCTTAGCAGAGTCAAGAACATCTGCGTAGCTGAAGCCGCCGACAAAGACAACTCCCCGGAAATCCGAAAGAGAAATATCCTCATTAAGAAGATCAGTCATTGTTATATCCCACGGTTCAAACCCGGCAAGATGGAAGGCCGATGTCATTTCCCTGTCTCCGTTACTGCCCTCTTCCCGAATAATGGCGACTCTGGGCTTTTCGTCGGCATTTAGCAGACTCTCAGATGTCGGCTCGGGCGTAAATGAAACCAGATAATTCGGCCCTTTTCTGGATCGAATATTTTTTCGTTCTTGCAGGGCCAGAGCAGGATTTGTTTGAAACGCTTCGAGGCGAAAACTTGTCTCCTCCCATAGATCGCGAAGTTCGATCATGCTTTCATCCAGAACCACTTTTCCGTTACAGCGAACCATAATTTTTTGCTCCTGCACCGCATCTCCAACACATGCACAGGCAACTCCTGCCGCTTTAAATCGCTCAACAACCTGTTCTTCATGCTCGGGAGCAACCTCAATCACAAGGCCAAGTTCTTCTGAAAATAGCTGTGATAAAGCATCATCAATTTTAGTTTTAGAGTTTTCAGGATAGTTTTCAGAATAGTTTCTAGAAGAATTTCTAGAAGAATTTTCAGAAGAATTATTTGAGGCTGGAAGGTTTATTTCCAGACCGCAGTTTCCGGCAAATGCCATCTCTAAAAGTGTGGTAATCAGCCCTCCATCCGAGCGATCATGGCCCGAAAGAATCAGACGTTCTCTGATTAACTCCTGAACCACACCAAAGGCATTTTTCAATAAAGCAGCATCTTCAACATCAGGCGGCTCATCCCCTATCTGTTTAAAAACCTGTGCCAGAGCCGATCCGCCAAGACGATTTTTACCTCCAGAAAGATCGATAAAACATATTTTACCTTTGCCAGGCCGCTTTATGTCGGGTGTTACTGTCAGGGTAATATCAGGCGAGGTTACATAGGCGGATATCGTAAGTGTACCGGGCGACTTTACTGTCTCGCTGTCTTTGCCGGGTTCAGGTCCTTTTACAAGAGCAGCCATCGAAAGTGAGTCCTTTCCGCCATCCACTGCAATGCCAAGCTCTATCATAATATCCCGCATAGCTGTTGCCGCATCATAAAGAGCAGCGCCTTCGCCCGGAAGTTTAGCTGCCCACATCCAGTTTGCAGAGCAGCGAATGTCCTCTATTCCGGTTACCGCCGCCCAGACTATATTGGTAAGCGCCTCACCAACGCTCAATCTGGCCATCGCCGCAGGGTCGAGAAGGCCTTTTACAGGCTGTTCGCCGATTGCTGTGGCAGCTCCTGTAACTCCAAAGTGCGACTGAGCTATGACGGCTACGTCAGACACTGTAAGCTGTAGCGGCCCGGCACACTGCTGCCTTGCAATAAGCCCGGTAACCGAACGATCGACCTTGCTTGTAAGAAATCTTTTTGAACCCACAGACAAAAGCCGAAGCACACGATCAAGTGACGCTTTAATCGTGAGTTTATCAGGAAGTGAAAGCGGAGTCAGATTGTTATGAATTCTTTTTAAGTCAAAGGTTTTTTTCGGCATTTCGCCGAGTACTTTTTCAAGGTCGAGATCAACCGGGGTCGATCCATCTGTCCGGTCGTAAAGCACAGCGCGACCATCACCGGTAATTCTGCCGATAAGTGAAAAAGGAACTTTTTCTCGTTTGCATATCGCCTCGAACATTGGAACCTGCTCCAGACGAAGCAGAAGCGCGTTATTTTCCTGGTACTCAGCACCCCATATCTCAAGTACGGATAATGTGTAATCTCCGACTTGTATGTCTCTAACTTCCAGCCTTGCTCCGGCCGGATAGATTATCTCTTTGATAACGTTACAGTTTCCGCCGGCACCCTGGTCATGGATACTAACGATCGGGTTTTGCTCGCCAAGCTCAACACAAGCCCGAATAACACGGTTCATCTTCTGCTCCATCTCGGCATCGCCGCGTTGGACAGCATTGAAGTCCAGTGCAGCCACATTTTCTCCCTGAATCATACTGGATGCCGCTCCTCCTCCCATACCAATTCTATAAGCCGGGCCGCCTACCTTAACAACCCACATGCCAGGCTCCGGAGCGTGCTTTTCCAGGTGTCCAGCATCGATTTGACCGATCCCTCCGGTAAACATAATCGGCTTAATCCATTCGCGTCTCTCTGCATTTGGCAGCCGCATGCCAAATGATCTTGTTGTTCCCTGAACAATAGGTTCACCAAACTTGTTTCCATAATCAGAAGCACCGTTGCTGGCTTCAATTTCTATATCAAGAGGCGAAGCCAGATTCGGCGGATAAGAAAACTCTTCATTCTCCCATGGTAAGTCATAACCAGGTATACGGAGATTACCTACGCAATAGGCTGCGGTTCCTGCCACAACCAAGCCACCTCTACCTATAGATTGTACATCCCTGATTCTTCCACCCGCACCGGTTTCAGCACCAGGAAACGGAGCAACGCCTGTAGGGAAATTATGTGTTTCAGCCGTAAAAATTATGTGATAGATTCGGTCATCCTCTTTAAAGGGACTTGACAGTCCCGGCTTTAAAGGCAAAATGGTCTGAATTCCGAAACCCTTTATAGCGCTTGAATTGTCACTGAAGGCAATAACAGAGTTGTTGGGATTGGCACGGTATGTATCCTTGACAACACTAAGCAGACTCTCCGGCATTTCTACGCCATCGATAGTCAACTTTCCGCCAAAAAACCAATGTCTGGAATGTTCGGAATTAGACTGCCCCATATCAAAGCATTCTACGTTGGTCGGATTCCTGCCTATGTCTTTTGAAAAAAGCCGTGTGTAATAATCCAGATCCCATGCATCAAAGCCCAGTCCCATCTGCTGGTTGATTCGCTCCAGGGCCGCTCTGCCCTCCTCGATTACCGGAACCACGAAAACCGGCTCAGGTGTTACACCAACATCAAAAGTCTGAAGAGTTTCGGCATAGGGAGTTTCAGTCATTCTGTCGTAAAGCATTGCAAGGAATAGTTCTTTTTGCGTATCACTGAATTTTGCACCTGAAGAAAGAGATAGACAAAAACGTCTCGAACGCTCAATACGTTCAATTTTATGCAGACCGCAGGCACGAAACACCGACACAGCATTTGATGACCAAGCAGTGCTGAAGTTCATCCGTGGACCGACCTCCAGGACAAAATCTCCATAAACCATAAAACTTTTATCAGAAAAACCCGTGGGATTGAAAGGCTCGGAAAGAAGCCAGCCAACAATACGGAGATCGTCCTCAGAAAGTCGCTCCTTTACTTCAATGTTAAAGCAGAACTCCGTCTCTACCCGAACGATATCCGGCGAAACTTCTCGACGCACTGCTTCAAGCAGCCTCTGGTTAGATGAAGGAGACATTGCAGGAATTCTATAGAAATGAAGCATACTCATAAAGATAAAGGGCAAAGTACGAAAGGGGATAAAGGAAGAACGCAGATGTAAATATTCATTAATATTAGTATATTAAAAGTATTTTTAATTATTTTTTAATTATTTTAAAAGTATTTTAAAAGTATTTTAAAATTATTTAAAGAGTAGAATAAGCTTAACTGATATATCTCTTGATACCTTTCTGAGAGCCCTTCTGGCAGCGCCTATTAATTCCAGGTGTGCAGATCTGGAGTTTCCCGAAATAGAACCGACATCCTTACCTGTTTTAAGATCCATCAGCACAACTCCTGCTTCCGCTCCTGCAAAGCTCCAGCCCGGATTCTTCATATCCAAAGGATTAACAGAAATCTGGCCTGAGATAAGTATATCCGCAGCCTCACGATTGGGTGTCACTTTGAAGCCAGCCTTCATTAGTGCACCAGCAATCTCATATTGCAATACATCCGCTCCGTCTCCAGTCAAATCAAAAGATATCGTAATCTCAGAACGAACCTTAGCTATATTCGCCAATATTTCGCCAATATCATAATCCAAAGCCGGTACAGTTCCGCCAATTACCCTGATTCTAGAAGTATATATGGTTCTTTCTAGCCACAATTTCTCGATGCGCCTATAACCACGAAAGAGTAAAAAACGGCTCTGAACACCCTCGATAGCCAAGAGTTCCGCACGTACCCTGTTATCCAGTTCTTTTATCTTTTCTACCCAGGCAGCATGGGCCTCAGCTCTGTTTAGTACAGCCAGGGCATGGTATCTTTTGCCAGTTTCGTCAAACCATGTATCTTCCGTACGAACTCCCTCAAATGCTACTCCAGATGTTACACGAACCTTGGCCTTAACTTCCTGGGTGAAGGATTCGCTTTTTTTACCCTCATTCTCGCTGTAAAGTGAAATCATGGAATCAGAAGTTTCGCTCACAACCCTTGCCCTGAAAATACGGGACAACTCGGAAAGCGCCCTGTTCTTGGCCTCTGTCTCCGATCGACCTATCCCCTCGGCAGTGAGATACTCAGACTCAGGGTAGACCGCAAGCCGCTTTTTAGGCACAGAAACATCCGGCCTTCCCCCTTCAGTTGCACACCCGAAAAAAAACACTACAGACAATAGCAGACAAACAATTCGTAATATTTTAACCATACCGCGCATTATAGAGTCTTGATTTCTATTTTGCAAGATTTTCAGTTTTTCTTCAGGTTTTTTCCAGCTTTTTACTACCTCTGTAACAGCTTTTTACAGCAAAATGGGATCGCGGATCATTGGACAAGGTGATAGTGGGTTGAACCTGTAATTAGAATCTATTCATAAATTGTCTTTTTTTATTTTTGTCATGCCCGAGGTCTTTAGTCGGGCATCCAGAACTGACTGCAAAGACTGGATTCCGGCTTGAGAACTGCCGGAATAACAGATTAGGGGAGCTGAATTCATGGACAGACAGCAAATATAGGACAACACACCTTTAACCCACTACCGACCAGGTATATGTTTCGCTGTCAAGCTCACTTGGCTGCACTAGAGAAATTACCATAAAGGCATAGCCAGGCGGATAGACTGAAGGGTCAGAAGATAAGCCCATTAGTAATGTGGAGGTTTTTCGTCTTTTAGATTTCCTCCAGAGGATATTATGGATGAACTCCTGATCTGGTCAATGAGGTTTTGCAGAGTTCCAGACAAAGTATCTATATGTTTCTGTTGATTGTAAACTATGTCGCTAAGCTCTTTTATTGTGTTTTCATGAAAGGCTATCTTTGTTTCAATTCCTACTAAACGGTCTTCATTCATCTATTCTCACCCCATCTGTTATCTCTTCTTTTTTGCTATCTTTGAGGACTTTTTACCTTTTTTTCTTTTCTTCTTATTCGCTTCCCATTGTTCATGTTCATCAATCATTTCCTGCAGATTGAGCCCCCCCGAGGATGAACTTACTATATCAGCGTAAGCTTTTTTGTGAAATTTTATGACTTCAATCTCTTTATTGATGAGCCGCTGAATATCCTCAAAAAGTCCTTTTTCTTCTTTGCTGCAGAATGAAATAGCTTCCCCAAGCTTGATGCCGCGACCGGTTCTTCCAACTCTGTGTACATAATTTTCGGGTTTATCCGGAAGATCATAGTTGATTACGTAATCAACATCAGGCACATCGATTCCGCGAGCACTGATATCTGTTGCAATCATAATGCGGTAGCGGCCCTCCTTGAACTTTTTCATCACCTCAGACCTGTCGTCCTGTTTCTTGTCCCCGTGAATAGTAACTGTATCTATATGCACTCTCTCCATGGCCTTTGCTACCCTCTCGGCACGAACCCGTGTTCTTACAAATACTATTATTTTGCTTTCCGGATTATCTTTAATAAACCGATCGAGAAAAAACCGTTTGTCATCCATTTCAACAAACATAACAAAGTGCGAGACATTCTTTGAGACAGGGTTTTCCGGTGCTATCTGAATACGTATTGCAGAACTTTTAACCTGTGAAAATGCCAGTTTTTTTATCTCTTTGTTAATCGTGGCTGAGAAAAAGAGAGTCTGATGCTTCTTTGTAAGTTTTTTCTTAACATACCTGATGTCATTAATAAATCCTACGTGAAGCATATGGTCAGCCTCATCAAGCACAAGGGTTCTGATTCGTGAGAGATTAACGTAGCCCTGATTAATGAGATCAAACATCCGGCCCGGAGTCGCAATCAGTACGTCGATGCCGTCCTGAAGTTTTTTAATCTGCGGATCCTGCTCAACCCCGCCGTACAAAGCAAAGGTTTTTACTTTCGTGTGCCGTGCAAGCTTTTCAAAGACCTCTCCTATCTGCATTGCCAGTTCATGTGTGGGAACCATAACAATACACGTTATTCCATAGGACCGTTTGCTGCTCTTCACTCTGTGAATCATGTCAATAATAGGAATCGCAAAAGCAGCAGTCTTCCCGGTACCGGTCTGTGCTATTGCCAGAACATCCTCGCCTTGCAGGATAGAGGGGATGGACTTGAACTGGATATCCGTGGGTCTTTTAAAACCCATCAGATCAAGGTTATTTTTAATTGTTTCTGATATTCTGTACTTATCAAATTTCATAGATTCACATCAAATTCCTTAATTCTCTATAGTGGGTTTAAAAAAATATAATTAAATACCATTTTGATATCTCATTCCAGACTGCGGTCGTAGAGTTTTTTCTTTGACAGTCCATAGGTTGAAGATATCTTGCGGGCCGCATCCTTTCTGGAAACACCGCTTCGCATAAGCGATCTCATTTCGACCATGGCCTCGTCTTCGGAAACAGGTTCTGATTCTGTCCGGCCCTCAACAACTACAACAAACTCGCCTGCTACAGTGGTGTTTTCCATGTCATCTAAAATCGATAAAAGAGTTCCTCGCAAAACCTCTTCGTGCAGCTTTGTCAGTTCCCTGGCCACAGCTACTTTCCTGTCAGCTCCGAAGACATCCTCCATATCAATAAGTGTATCCAAAATTCTGTGAGGAGCTTCGTAGAAAATCAAGGTCTCGCGCTTTATCGCAATTCCCTTTAAAAACTTCTGCCTTTGCAAAGTTTTTGGAGGAAGAAAACCAATAAATGTAAATGATTCCGTGGGAAGACCGGAGACTGAAAGAGCAGCAGCCATTGCAGAGGGACCGGGTATCGGTACTACATTTATTAAACCTTCCTCAAACGCCCGGCGAACCAGAACAGCCCCGGGATCTGAAATACCGGGTGTGCCGGCATCCGATATAAGCGCAACATCTTTATCGTTGAATAAGTGCCCCAGCACCTCTTCGGCCTTCACCTTTTCCTTTGCTCCCCAGTAGCTGATCATCGGAGTTTTTATATTGAAATGGGTCAGAAGTTTTCTGGAGCGGCGCGTGTCCTCGGCAGCAATAAGATCTGATTCTTTAAGGATCCTGAGCGCCCTTAGAGTAATATCTTCAAGGTTGCCGATCGGCGTTGATACTATATAGAGAGTTCCAGGCATAGGGGGAAGTTGATTATCTTTCTAGTAATTCCTATATTTATTGGTTATAGGATAACGCCGGTCTCGACCAAATGCTCTGGAGGTGATCTTTATGCCGGGTGGAGCCTGCCTTCGTTTATACTCTGAAAGATCGATCAACTGGACAACCCTGGCAGCGCATTCTGGATGACACTTAGAATTTATTATCTCTTCAAGGCTTTTATCTTCCTCGATGTAAGCCTTAAGCACCGGATCCAGAACATCATAAGGGGGAAGTGAATCCGTATCTTTCTGGTCAGCTCTTAGTTCCGCAGTCGGGGGTTTAAAGAGTACATTTTCCGGAATCCAACCTTTTTTACGAGCGGTCTGATTCCGCCATGAGCACAGATCGTATACTAGAGTTTTAGGTACATCTTTTATTACCGCGAATCCCCCGGCCATATCACCATAAAGAGTCGCGTAACCCACACTCATTTCGGACTTATTGCCAGTAGTAAGCACAAGCCACCCAAACTTATTGGATAGCGCCATGACCAGTGTCCCACGGATTCTTGCCTGAAGGTTTTCCTCTGTGGTATCAGGAGTTTTTCCCTTAAAAGACGGCTCAAGCAGCAGCTTGTACTGGTCAAAAAGTTCTGCAATCGAAATTTCTTTTATGGAAAATCTCATATTTTTGCTAAGGGCATAAGCATCCCCTCTGCTTTGATCCGAGGTGAAACAGGAGGGCAAAAATATGCCGTGTACATTGTCTGGTCCCAGTGCATCGACAGCTATTGAGGCCACAAGTGACGAATCAATTCCACCGGATACTGCAACCAGCACTTCTTTAAAGCCGTTTTTTTGAGCGTAATCTCTGGTTCCAAGAACCAGCGCCTGGTAAACCTCTTTAATACGATCGGAGTCCTTTGAAAAAAGCTTTGAAATAACAGTGGGGACAGGCGTTCTGTCAAGTTTTCCAGCACTGGAGGCAGACCCTCCGCCGCCTTTTTGAAGAACTATCGGTTCAAGCCAGTCCTCTGCCTGGTTCCACGGTGTTTTTTTCGACCGGGCCTGACGGACAGCATCTATATCAAGATCTACAATATAGAGGTCCTCCTCAAACTGAGGGGCCATAAGACAAGTTTTCCCTGTATGACTTATCACCATACTTCCCCCGTCAAATACCAGCTCATCCTGCCCGCCCACAATATTTACGTAGGCAATACAAGCGGTATTTGATCGCGCGAGACCGGTAATGTGTTTTTTGCGTTGACTGATCTTACCAATATTGTAAGGCGATGCGTTTATATTAATTATCAGTACGGCCCCGGCCTCTGCCTGGGTGCTGGCAGGCCCTTCTGAAAACCAGATATCCTCACATATGGTCACCCCGAAAACTACTCCCCTTTGCTCGTAAACAGGGCACCGCTGTCCGGGCTGAAAATACCTAACCTCGTCAAACACTCCGTAGTTTGGAAGATGAATCTTGTGATAGACATCCACCAATCTGCCTCCAGCCATGATTGCGGCTGCATTCTGAAGTGGCAAACAGCTTGTTTCTCCGCCTGAGGCAAAACCTGTAATCACCGCTATTTGCTTGGAGTAAGGTGCAATACGGTTGATAAGATTTTGGTTGTCCTTTATAAACTGCGGTTTAAGCAGCAAATCTTCTGGTGGATAACCGGTTATTGCCAGTTCAGGAAAAGCCACCAGGTCAGCTCCAAGCTTTCGGGCCTTCTTGATGTAATAAATGATTTTTTCTGTATTGGCTTCAAGATCACCCACGGTAGAGTTAATCTGCGCCAAAGCCAGGCGAAAAGGTCTTGACCTTGGTCTTTTACCAGTACCTACCGGCAATGATTCGGATGACCTGCTCAGACGGCTCATCCGTGCTGGCCTATATCCTCTATTTTCACCTTTGCCACCCGTTTGCCGTCCATGTTAACAATCGTTAGCCTGTAGGATGAAACCTCCACTGTCTCGCCTCCACGAGGAATTTTTTGAAGCTCGGCCAGTATAAACCCACCAAGGGTTTCGTAGTCACCGGAGTCGGGCAAATCGACCCTGTGATCTTCTTTCAGATCCCTAATTGAAATGCTCGCATCAGCAATCAGTGCCCCGCCACGTACACGCTGTACCGGTGACTCCTCATCATACTCATCTTTTATCTCGCCTACCAGCTCTTCTATCAGGTCTTCAAGCGTAACTATGCCTGCCACACCGCCGTATTCGTTAAGAACAATGGCGATGTGAGTTCTGCCTCGCTGCATAACTTTGAGCATATGGCTGATCTTGATCGACTCTGGAACAAAATAAGCCTTATGCAGAAGATCCCTTAGTTTCGGCTTTTTGTTCTGTGCAAGCTGGGAGAGAAGGTCTTTCTGGTAAAGAATTCCCTTAATGTTATTTACGTCCTTTTCATACACAGGATAACGCGAGAAATGCTCAGTGGTTATCAGCTTAAGTATTTCGTCCATCGGAGTTTCCATCTCTACAGCCACCATCTGTGTGGCCGGCACCAAAACCTCTTTTGCTGATATATCGGCAAACTCAAACGCACTGTGAATAAGTTTCTGTTCGGTCTCTTCAAAGATGCCCTGCTCTCTTCCCTCCTGTATTATCTGTTTAAGCTCTTCCTCGGAAAAAAACGCGTGTTTCCCGGCTGAAGGGATGCCAAAGGGTTTCAGAAGCAGGTTGGTGCAGAAGGAGAGGAAATCAGCAACATGCGAAGCCGCCCATGAAAAATAGCTTATCGGACGGGATATCCTTAGAGCCACTCCTTCAGGATTTCTTAAAGCGATGGATTTTGGAGCCAGCTCGCCAAAAATAAGCGAAAAAAAAGTAATAATTACCACAACTATGCCGATAGAAACAATACCGGCAGATTCCTGAACAAATGCTATCGGAATCTTTTGAAATATAGGTTTAAGCCTCTCTATAGCCGCTGCTCCGCCTACGCCTGAAGCCATTGCCCCCAGAAGAGTCACGCCAATCTGTACAGTGGCCATAAAACGGTCCGGGTCTTTTTGTATCTCTTCGAGCAGTTGGGCTTTTGAATCACCCTGCTCTGCCAGTTCCTTGATGCGTGTTTTCCTGGCAGTAATCACCGCAATTTCGCTTCCAGCGAAAAAACCGTTTAGCAGAATGAAAATGAAGATAAGAAGAATCTCTAACCACATAATATGAGAATACTAAGAACTCTCTTTCAAATTTTACAATGAGTATTCTTTTTATGCAATATTTTATACAAGTTTTGTGGTAACTATTCAGCTCTCCCCCTTTACTAAAGGGGGGAATGAATAGCTGAATAGTTAGGTTTTATGTAATATTTTTAGGCACAGCCCTTTCAGCCGCTTTTATTACCTTTAGAAGCGATACTCCATGTTTTTTAGCCGCCCTGCTACAATCACGGTACTCTGCAATACTCTTGACAACCCGTCCTTCAAGAATACCAATCTTTACACGGATATCTCCGTAGCGGGTTTTCACCTTAATAATATTTCGCTCAAGTATGCGGCGGCCAGCACCATAGACACGGACACCCAGGGTTGTGGTTTCCTTAAGCATGATAGCAGTGAGACTATCGATCAGTTCCGGCCTGCAGATTGCACTCAGCCGGACAGCAGGCCTTGATTTTTTCATGATAATCTGGGAAAGAAACACATCAAGAGCTCCTGCATCAAAAAGTAGATCCATCACATACTCGTAAACCCTCGGATCCATATCGTCTATATTGGTCTCGATCACAATGACTTCATCATCGCTCTCCAGCCAAGGACGTTGTCCGATCAAAATCCTTAAAATGTTTGGACGTTCCGGCGTGTCAAGACTTCCGGCTCCGGCCCCGATGAGTTTAAGATCCATCTCAGGAAGTCTGCCGAAATCCTGGCAGAGGGTGGAGACTATGGCTGAGCCGGTCGGAGTGGCAAGTTCGTGCTCCCCTATGTTCAACGCATAGACCGGGAGTCCCTTTAGCAGTTCAACAGTGGCCGGAGCAGGCACAGGAAGTATGCCGTGCTGTGTTTTTATTACTCCTCCTCCTCCAGTATTAATCCTGGATGCCACAATGAGTTCAACTCCGAAAAAACTAAACCCTATGACAGAACCAACAACGTCCAAAAGACAATCCACGGCGCCTAGTTCGTGAAGATGAACACTGCGAATGCTCTTGCCATGAACCAATGCCTCGGCTTCGAATATTCTCTTCATTATGGCTAATGAATCTGCTTTAATCCCAGACTCCAGTCTGCTTTTATCAATAATGCGCCTGACATCCAGCCACTTCCTGATCGGCTGAGCCCCGGCAACTACTATGTCTACTTTTGTGGCCTCAAGACCACCTCTGCCGACTTTCCCCGCCTTGATGGAATATCCCTTTAAGCCAAGCTTACTTAGCTCGGCCTTAAGGCTGGCAATAGGCAGACCAGCATCAACCAGAGCACCCAGTATCATATCCCCGCTTATACCGCAAGAGCAGTCTATATAGCAGATTTGTTTGGATTTCATTAGCATAGTTTGTTCCAGATGTTTTATAATTATACCTTAATTAGAGTCTGTCCATAAATTGCCTTTTTTTATTTTTGTCATGTTCGAAGTCTTTAGTCGGGCATCCAGAACTCATTGAAAAGACTGGATTCCGGCTTAAGGACTGCCGGAATTACAGGTAGAGAAGCTGAATTTATAAACAGGCTCTAATTAATAGCTATATACTGAGCAAATCCCAAGGAGGCTATAGTGCATAAACTGGTTTTGTTGAGGCATGGTCAAAGCGTCTGGAATCTCGCAAATAGGTTTACTGGCTGGACTGATGTCGGTCTTTCCGATAAAGGTGTAAGCGAGGCGCACGCAGCAGCAAAGGTCCTTAAGGAAGACGGATATACTTTTGATCTTGCATACACTTCTGTTTTAAAAAGAGCGATTAAAACTCTCTGGATAGTGCTTGAAGACATGGATCTGATGTGGATACCGGTCCACAGATCATGGAGATTAAACGAAAGGCATTACGGCGCACTCCAGGGTTTAAATAAGCTGGAAACGGTCGAAAAGTACGGTAAAGAACAGGTACTCATCTGGAGAAGAAGTTTCTCTACCCCGCCACCGGCACTTACAATAGACGACGAGAGATACCCGGGACGTGACCCTCGCTTTCAAGATGCCAATAAGAGTGAAATTCCGCTTGCCGAATCGCTTAAAGATACGATCAACAGGTTTCTTCCACACTGGCATAACGTTATCGCCCCTTCAATTAAGGAAGGTAAAAAGGTGATTATCGCAGCCCACGGAAATAGTTTAAGAGCACTGGTAAAATATCTGGACGAAGTATCCGAAGAAGAGATAGTCAAATTGAACATACCAACCGGAATCCCACTGGTATATGAACTGGATGCACAGTTAAAACCGCTCAAGCATTACTATCTTGGAGACCCAGAGACGCTTAAAAAGGCAGTGGAATCTGTGGAAAAGCAGACAAGCAAGAACTAACAAGCCAGATTCTAGCGCCAGCTTGTTTGATTTTTTATTATTCCACTATAAAACCTGTCCCATGGCAAAGCGTACATTCCGTGTCTGGACTGCATTGACAATCGTTCCAATCATCTTCTGTCTGGGTGCCTCTCCACTCGCTGTCACATACGCAACTTCCAGGCAAAACTTTCCCCCCCTTGCACCTAGGGCATTCCTTTTCAGTTTCCTCGGCCATGAACAACACCTCCTCAGAATACTCTTAATACTCTAAGACTATTATTCCCAATTTAGCAGAAGCACGGTCGACTGTCAAACAGACTAAAGAGGCAGACAAACTTTATAGCTATAGAATGCTCTTTCCCCCTTTTTCCAGTTCAAGAAGAAAACTCTTTATATGAGCGCCTGAGGAATATCCGCCCATCCCTCCACTGGATAAAATAATCCTATGGCATGGAAATATCAGTGGTATAGGATTTTTTCCAAGGGCGTTTCCCACGGCACGAGCGGCTTTCGGATGCCCTGCCTGCTTTGCAAGCCACCCGTAGGTCCGAGTCTTGCCCAAAGGTATTTTTATAAGCGCCTCCCATATATCTCGTTGAAAACCTGTGCCTTCTAGAAAACGTGTGGGATAGGTAAAACTGACCAGTACTCCCCCCAAATATTGCTCCATCTCATGCTTAAGTAAAGGTGGCGGCGTTTTTTCAGGAATGTTATTTAGAGAAAATTTTGTCTCTTTTTCGTCAAAAATTATTCTGACTATGGCCCCGTTTAGAAAAAACACATAAAGGCGAATAGGCGGATAGTTCAGAAGGCAACAGCAGTCGGCTTTTTTTACGGTATAAGGCTTATCTATATCCTTATAAATCTGCACTTTTGTCTTCATAGAAATCGTCGATCTAGCCTTCCTATAAGATTTTTTTAAAGTCTCGCATAGCTATTGTCTGTTCCAAGAATACTCATCAGCTGGCCCTCTTGGCAAGCAAGTGAGGCGGACTATTGCACATCCATAAAAATTGGTGTATATTGTTGCCAGTATGAGACGTTTACCTGAGGTAGGGTATACGCCTGCTGCTAACAACAGACAGTTGATTGAGATTTACTAACGAGACATGAATCTAATAGCCAGATTTAAAGAAACCATGGAGTTTGTCGATAAAGATTCAATGGAAAATATTTTTAAAGGATCTACGGATTCATACAAAGGAAACGAACATTTCATGGCTACTTAAGAAATCCGAAAGGTATCCGATAAGATAACTTCTGAGATTCAATTGTACGAAATGAGGGTTACGCTAACTCTTTAAAACTGTTCTATTGAACAAAAGCAATATACGTGTCAATAAGTTCACCCGTTTTTTTGTAAAGAGTGAAAAATGGATGCGGGTTCAACATGTCAGTACTTATTTAGACTGACAATTTCTAATATATTGATTGAGAGGGATCTCATGCTTAAAGAAAAATTTAAAATGGTTCGTTGGGGCCTTTATGTTAGCAACATTCTGTTAACGATCGTATCTTTCCATCTAGCCTATCTTATACGTATGATAATGCTGGCAAGAAAGGATGTGGTTGTTTTACCAATTGAACGATATAGTTTTCTGCTTTTAATAGTTATTCCTGTGTGGTCGGTGTTGCTATATTACTTCGGCATGTATAAATCACAGAGATTAAAAAATATTTCTAGTATAGTTTGGAGTATAACTAAGGTGGTAGTTTTGGGCATCTTAGTTCTTAACGCAGTTCTTTTCACTATTAAGATCGACTTTATCAGCCGCTTATTTCTTGCAGTATTCGGAATTTCAAACATACTGATATTATCTTTATGGCATACGACAGTACGTTTAATAGTGGGTTATGCTAGAAAAAGAGATTATAACTATCGAAATATTCTTCTGGTTGGCACAGGCAAAAGGGCCAAGGAGTTGATTAAAATTGTTGAAGGACATAAGACATGGGGGCTGAAACTTGTCGGTGTTATCGGGGACAAAATGACCTCTGGCACACTGTGTGGGTATCCTGTGCTTGGAACTATAAAGGATATCCCTGAAATCATACATATGCATCCTGTAGATGAAGTAATGTTTTGTCTACCCAAAAGCAGGCTTGATGAGCTTGAAGATCTCTTTCTGCTTTTGGAGGACGAAGGAATTAATACAAGAGTTGCAATGAACTTTTTTCCGAATGTTGTGGCCAAAGTCCAATTTGAGGAACTGCATGGTGTTCCCTTTTTGACATTTACAACGGTTCCTGCAAGTGAACTCTTATTGTTTTTAAAAAGAGTAATTGATGTCATTGTATCCTCTTTATTATTGATTTTACTATCTCCTTTGTTACTTGTGACAGCTTGTGCAATTAAAATGATGTCACCGGGGTCAATTTTGTTTAATCAGGAACGAGTTGGTTTTCATGGACGTAAATTCACTATGTATAAGTTTAGGTCTATGTCCGAAGACGCCGAAGAAAAAAAGAAAGATCTTATTAACAGCAATGAAATGGACGGTCCGATGTTTAAAGTTAAAAATGATCCCAGAATAACAAGTGTGGGCAAGTTTATAAGAAGATTGAGTATTGATGAGCTTCCACAGCTATGGAATGTATTAACTGGAGATATGAGCATTGTAGGCCCCAGGCCGTCGTTGCCTAGTGAAGTCGAGCAATACGAACGTTGGCAAAGACGTAGATTAAGTGTAAAGCCCGGACTTACATGTCTGTGGCAGGTAAGTGGTAGAAACGATATAAAATTTACAGAATGGATGAAATTAGATTTGCAGTATATTGATAGTTGGAGTCTGGCTCTTGATTTCAAGATATTTTTAAAAACAATACCCGCTGTCATTATCGGTAAGGGCGCAGTATAACTGCTAATATTAAAAGAAAGGGTCTACCTATAAAACATATTTAAACATATTAAATAATGTAAAAATTTATGTTTTTTGTTACACTGTTTTGTATCAGCATCACCGAATCAAAAAATTACCTGCCAGGATTGTTGAAATGACGACCAATGGTAGTGGAATCCGTGATACTGCTTGTGTTCTCAAGATAAATAAAAATACCGTTATCAGTACGTTTTAAAAAAAGCGAACATCAGTGTCCAAGTAAGTCCAAAAAATCATACTATTTTCATATCTCCAGATCGAGATGGAAGACTAGAACTCGCCTGTTGTAAGCGAGGTTGAGTTGGATGAATAATAGTAATGTATTAAAAAAGATCCAATCAACGCCAGCAAAAAGGTTTTGTGAGTATTATGATTTCATACAATATTATGACGTTAGAACTGCCCACCTGTTTTCCAGTGAAATAATATGCAAAAAAAGAAAATTCTAACCGTATTTGGTACAAGGCCTGAAGCCATAAAAATGGCACCACTAGTAAAGGCATTGGCTAAAGAACCGGCATTTGATAGCAAGGTGTGTGTAACCGCACAGCACCGGGAAATGCTTGATCAAGTCCTTAATCTTTTTGAGATCACTCCAGATTATGATTTAAACATAATGAAGCCAGGGCAAGACCTTTATGATGTCACCAGTGGCATTTTATATAATATTAGAGATGTTCTAACTGTCTTTAAGCCAGATATTGTATTGGTGCATGGAGATACAACAACCACCTTTGTAACAAGCTTGGCCGCATTCTACGAACAGATTCCAGTTGCCCATGTAGAAGCAGGACTGCGCACCCATAACCTGTACTCCCCGTGGCCGGAAGAGGCCAACCGAAAGCTCACAGGAAGCCTTGCCGCACTCCATTTCGCCCCTACCAAACTCTCCAGAGAAAACCTGCTGAAAGAAGGGGTGGATCCCAAAACGGTAACCACAACAGGCAATACCGTCATCGATGCCTTACAATGGGTAGTAGCCAAGCTTGAGCAATCAGAAAGTCAATCAGTAAGATTTGCAAAACAGTTTCCTTTTTTGAATAAGGGGAAACGTATGATACTGGTAACCGGTCATCGTAGAGAATCCTTCGGAAATGGCTTTGATAATATTTGCAAGGCGCTAAAATCTCTTGCAATTAAATATCCGGACTGCCAGATTATCTATCCGGTGCATCTCAATCCAAATGTACAGGAACCAGTCAACCGGCTGCTCTCAGATGTTGAAAATATCCACCTGATAGAACCCTTGGACTACCTACCCTTTGTTTACCTGATGACCCAAGCTCACCTGATATTGACAGACTCCGGTGGAATTCAGGAAGAAGCCCCCTCACTGGGCAAGCCTGTGCTGGTTATGCGTAATACTACAGAAAGACCGGAAGCGATAGAGGCAGGAACCGTAAAATTGGTTGGTACCAGTGTAGAAAAAATAGTAGATGGCATATCGACACTCATGAATGAAAGTATCGAATATGATAAAATGTCGCGGTCTATAAACCCCTATGGTGATGGAAAAGCATGCCGTCGAATTACAGATTTGTTGAATGAATTTATCTGCAAGCTTTAAGTCACAAGCAAAAAGCTGACTGGAATCTTTGACCTTAAATTCTACGGTTTGAGACTCGGATTTTGTAACTTGTAATTAAAAAAATGAAATTCAACAAAATATCCGTTATCGGCCTTGGCTACATTGGTCTGCCAACCGCCGCAGTTATCGCCTCCCGAGGTGTGGACGTAATCGGAGTTGATGTCAGTCAACACGCCATTGACACTATTAACCAAGGTAAAATTCATATCGTTGAACCCGATCTCGATATTGTTGTAAGAAGTGTCGTACAAACAGGCAAGTTAAAGGCAACAACCACGCCGGAACCAGCAGACGCTTTTATGATTGCCGTTCCAACCCCGTTTAAGGGAGATCATCAACCAGACCTTTCGTATATTCAAGCGGCAGCAAAGGCCATTGCTCCGGTGCTGGAGAAAGGCAACCTGGTAGTACTGGAATCAACTTCCCCTGTTGGCGCTACAGAAAAACTTTCAGCATGGCTGGCAGAGGCAAGAAAAGACCTTACTTTTCCTCGCAATGGTACAGAAAAGACAGATATCAACCTTGCCTACTGCCCGGAACGAGTACTCCCAGGCTATGTACTCCAGGAGCTTGTTTCAAATGATCGGGTTGTGGGTGGATTGAGCAGTGAATGTGCGGAAAAAGCGGTATCACTCTACGAAATTTTTGTGAAAGGTGATTGCCTTGTTACTAATGCCAGAACCGCAGAGTTGGCGAAACTAACTGAAAACTCGTTTAGAGATGTTAATATTGCCTTTGCCAATGAGCTGTCCATTATCTGTGACACCTTACAAATTAATGTCTGGGAACTAATCCAGCTTGCCAATCGACATCCAAGAGTTAATATCCTTAACCCGGGCCCAGGTGTAGGTGGACACTGTATTGCGGTAGACCCCTGGTTTATTGTTAGTTCAGATCCAGAGAATGCTAAAATCATCAAAACGGCTAGGGAAGTAAACGACAATAAACCTCTTTATGTGCTTGATCGTGTTCGAAAAGCGGCAGATCGTTTTAAAGCACCGGTTATTGCCTGCCTTGGTTTATCATTTAAAGCAAATATTGATGATTTAAGAGAAAGTCCGGCTGTGGATATTGTTGAAGCTCTGGCAGCAAGTGCGGTTGGTCAGCTATTGGTGGTAGAACCTAATGTAGAGGTGCTGCCTGATGGCCTTAAAGGTAAGGTAGAGAAAGTAGACCTGGATAAAGCGTTGGGACAAGCGGATGTTGTTTTGTTGTTAGTGGACCATAAAGAATTTAGTCAGGTTCATGCAGAGAGATTGCATGGGTGTGTGGTTATTGATACTAGGGGTGTGTGGGGGTGAGTTGTTTAGGCAAAAGGCAAGATCCCTATTTAGACTCTGGCCATAAATTCAGTCTATCTATCTGTCATTCCGGCAGTCCTTAAGCCGGAATCCAGTCTTTTCAATGAGTTCTGGAT
>CAYWZR010000005.1:0-28336 GCA_964462885.1 uncultured Nitrospirota bacterium | reverse complement strand
CATGCCGGGCTTCATTATAAGCCTGTATCCTTCTCTTCGTAGTCTGTGGCTGAATTCCACATCTTCTATTATCGGCATGAAGACTTCCGGAAACCCGCCGCTTTTCTTGAAAACCTCGGCATCGATAGCCATATTATGGGTTGCTATATAGTCTGGATTATCTATGTTTTTGGTTTCTGAGTAGTTAATAAATACGGACTGAAAGATACTGAAGAATTGATTGTCAAAAGGCATTGGTGTGTATGTGCCGCCTACTACAGTGTGAGGCCCTTCTTCGGAGATGACTTTATTTGCGATAGAAAGTGCGTCGTCTTTCATAACGCAGTCAGCATCTGTAAAGAAAATGATATCTCCGTTGCTGTTAAACGCGCCGGTGTTTCTGGTTTTTGAGGCTCCTGCATGTTCTGTCAGTCTGATCAGTTTGCATGGAAATCCATTTATGACATCGACTGACCTATCTGTTGAACAGTCATCGACCACAATAACCTCAAAATTATCATACTTTGAAGAAAAGGCGGCTTCAAGGCACTTACCTATGGTGGTTTCCCCATTATGGTTAGGAATAACAATAGAGATCATCTTGTTCATAACGTTATTATTATGAAGTAAGAGGAAGCTTAAATTCCAGCAAACTAATAAGACAAGGGCAAAGCATTACTCTTTTTTCTTTACGAAAAACCTTATCGGTGTGCCTTCAAAACCGAACTGTTCTCTCATGCGTCGCTCAAGAAATCTTAGGTATGCTGGTGTTAGCCCTTTGGGCCGGTTTGCAAAGAGAACAAAGCCGGGCGGCGAGGTTTTAATCTGTGTGATGTACCTGATTCGTACTGCTCCTCCCCGGTATAATGGCGGGGCTTTTTCCGATCTGACCTTGGCTGTAAATTCATTCAGCCGGGCGGTGGGTATGCGTTTTCGGCACTCCTTTACTACTCTATCTACCAGCGGAAAAATTTTAGATGTCCGTTGCCGTGTAAGCGCCGATATACTTAAAACAGGTGCGTGCTTCAGAAACCACGCGCTGTTTCTTATATTTTGAGTAAGAGTTTTAAGTTGGCTTTCGGTTTTTTCAGCAAGATCCCATTTATTTACCAGTATAACAACGCCTTTTCCTGCATCGTGTACGATTCCGGCAATCTTCTGGTCTTGCTCGGTAAATCCCTCGATTGCATCGATCAGAATAAGGGCAACGTCTGAGCGGTCTATAGTTTTAAGCGTTCGGACCATGCTGTAATATTCAACCGACATATCGATGCGCGATTTTTTACGTAGACCCGCTGTGTCAATAAATAGATAGGTTCTGCCGTGATAGACACACTCTGTGTCAATTGCATCCCTGGTGGTTCCAGCCTTAGGGCTTACAATAAGTCTTTCCTTGCCTAGCAGAGAATTAATAAGTGTGGATTTGCCTGAATTTGGTTTTCCAACCACAGCTATTTTGGGGTATTCTGCTTCTGTCTCGGAGGGTGATGCTGCCTGGGGTATGCTTTCGATTATTCTATCCAGAAGCTCGCTCAGGCCCCTGCCGTGCAGGGCTGATAGCGGAAAGAGTTCGTTAGGAGCGAGGCTGTAAAAGTCGGATATAGCATCTTCCTGTTTCGGCCCATCTACTTTGTTTACCACATGTATGATCGGCTTCTCTGAAAGACGAAGCTCCCTGGCAAGGTCAATGTCCGTCTGTATGGCTCCTGTAGCGCCGTCAAGCAGAAACAATATTAGGTCGGCCTCTTCAACTGCCAGCATCGCCTGTTTATGTATCTCCGCAAGCATGTCCTCCCTGGCTTCTGGAATTATCCCGCCGGTGTCCACGAGCAAGAAGTTATGATCACACCAGGAGGCGGTTGCGTAATTCCGGTCCCTGGTCAAGCCGCTAAAGTCTTCGACTATCGCTGTCCGGTGTTTTACTATCCTATTAAAGAGTGTGGATTTCCCAACGTTTGGACGTCCAACTATGGCAACAAGAGGTTTTTTCATTAGATTAATTAAATTTATTAAGAAATTTATTATGAATTGAGTAATGCCTAAAGTGAGACTTCAAAGAGGAATTCCACTTCCACCGGGGCATCCATTGGAAGTTCGCAAACACCAACAGCCACTCTTGTGTGATGGCCTTTTTCTCCAAAGACGTCCACCAAGAAGTCTGAGGCTCCGTTAAGTACAGCAGGATGATCAGTAAAACCGGATGCGGAGTTTACAAAACCTGCTATTCTTACGCACTGTGTTATTTTATTCAGGTTTCCAAGAGCGGTTTTTGCTTGAGCCAAAGCGTTTAGAGCTGTAAGCCTGGCTGCCTCGCGTCCTTTTTCTATGTCGATATCAAGACCCACTTTGCCTTTGGCCGCCAACTTACCGTTGATCATGGGTAGTTGACCACTTATAAAGAGAAGGTTGCCTGCGAAAAATTTCCATGGGCGATAAGATCCCACCGGTTCCGGTGCTTCAGGAAGCGAAATTCCGAGTTTTTTAAGTCGGTTCTCCATTATATGACTAAATCTTAAGAAGTACCATATTGGATGCGGAGTCCAGCTCTCTGGTTACATTAACATCTTCGATTTCGGTAATCACGACTTCAAGTACAAGAAATGTCTCTGCATGTTCCCGCAGGCATCCGACTTTAACATTGTCATGCTTGCCGAAAGCGCCGTGAAAATGAACTTTGGGATTATCACCCTCCCAAAATATTGTGCCAAAGCCAACCACCTCGTGACTTTCACCTAGCTGTCTCCATACAGGCTTGGGTGGAAGATTCTCGGTTTCAGGTCCTACAACCAAATCGCCTTCTCTCATACCGCCAACCACGCTGAATGACGCCGCACGGATGTTTTCTTCTTTTGCAATTTTGGTAAGTCCTGCAAGAATGTCGTCATTGTCTTCAAAGCGAGCAACTATGATCCGTCCGCTTCGTCCTGTCTGATATTTCATTATTTAATTCCTATGAACCCAATTTTTAAAATAATTTTTTTAATTTGATAAATTACTATAACAGACTGAAAGCGTGTATTTCGATTGCTGTTAATATTAAATGTGATATTAAATTGATAAATACACTGAATGTGGCTATAATTTCGGTCTATGGATATTGAAATAATTAATAAGTTAGCTTTGCAGGCTGGTAGCGCTATTCTTGGTGTATATAACACTGATTTCCGGGTGGACTACAAGGATGACAACTCTCCACTTACAAAGGCCGATCGTCTGTCTCATGAGATAATTATCGAAGGACTGGCTAGTGCTTTTCCCGATATTCCTATTATATCTGAAGAGTCAGGGCAACAGGAGGATTATAAAACAAGGGCAAAATGGTCCAGCTTCTGGCTGGTGGATCCACTTGACGGTACAAAGGAGTTTATAAAGAAAAACGGCGAATTTACCGTAAATATAGCTTTGATAGAAAACTCCTATCCTGTAATGGGTGTTATTTATGTGCCGGTTACAGGAGTTCTATATTATGCATCTAAGAGCGGAGGTGCATGGCGTAGGACTTCCAGAGTTTCTGAAAACTCTGGAGATGAACAAATACATGCAAAGAAGATATTGTCTGATACTCCGGTTGTTATTGTCAGCAGCAGATCTCATCCGTCTAAAGAACTTGAAAAATATCTGGAATTATTTTCTATTGAATCAGTTATTTCGGCTGGCAGTTCTCTTAAATTTTGTTTTGTGGCAGAGGGCAAGGCAGATATTTATCCTCGCCTTGGACCTACCATGGAATGGGATACTGCTGCCGGACAGGCGATAGTGGAGGAAGCAGGAGGACAAGTTTTAGATATGGCAGGCAGGCGTTTCATTTATAACAAGGAATCGTTGAAAAACGGTCATTTTATTGTAGAAGGAGCAAGGGTTAAATAATGAATAAGAAGATGAAATATCTTGTAACCGGAGCAGCAGGATTTATCGGCTCGCAGCTTTCAAAACGCCTTCTTGAGCTAATTGGCAAGGACGGCGAAGTGATCGGTCTTGATAACATGAACGATTATTACGATGTAAGCTTGAAGGAGGCCCGTCTTGGAATGCTTACTGATAACTCGGCTTTCCGGTTTGTAAAAATAGATTTGGCTGACCGGCAGGCCATTAAGGAACTCTTTGATTCAGAACGCTTTGACATGGTTGTGAACCTTGCAGCACAAGCTGGTGTGCGTTACTCTATAAAAAATCCCATGGCCTACGTGGACAGCAATATGGTGGGCTTTGCCAATATTCTTGAAGGGTGTCGGCATACAGAGGTCAAGCATTTGGTCTATGCCTCGTCGAGTTCTGTTTACGGGTCCAATAAAAAAATGCCGTTTTCGGTCCACGATAATGTTGACCATCCAGTATCGCTTTATGCAGCCTCAAAGAAGGCTAACGAACTCATGGCCCATACTTACAGCCATCTCTACGGACTGCCAACTACCGGTCTGAGATTTTTTACTGTCTATGGTCCCTGGGGCCGTCCGGATATGGCCTGCTTCCTATTCACGAAGGCTATTTTGGCCGGTGAACCGATAAATGTATTCAATTTCGGTAAGATGCGGCGTGATTTTACCTATATTGACGATATTATAGAAGGGGTCGTTCGTGTGCTGGATCGTGTGCCTGCCGGAAACCCTGACTGGTCTGGCGAGGCTCCTGATTCTGCCTCAAGTAGCGCTCCCTACAGCTTGTACAACATAGGCAATAACAATCCTGAAGATCTGATGAGATTTATCGAAGTTCTGGAAGATGCAATAGGCCGAAAGGCTGAGAAAAATCTTCTTCCCTTGCAGCCGGGCGATGTACCGGAGACTTATGCGAATGTTGAGAGTCTTACCAGGGATGTGGGTTTTAAGCCCTCTACGAGCATTGAAGATGGTCTTGCCAGGTTTGTGGCATGGTACAAGGAATATAATAAAATAGATGTTTAGTTTTCATAAGAAGACTGAGGACTGTATAGTCTTCTCCGGTTTAGACAGTTCTTGGTTGCACTTTAAAAATCCTTCAGCCTATATGTCTGTAGTTTTAAGGAGTTGAAAAAAATATGAAAATTGCTGTTATTGGAACAGGTTATGTTGGCTTGGTGTCTGGAACCTGCTTTTCGGAGTTCGGTCATCATGTGATTTGTGTAGACAAGGATCATGGAAAAATAGAATCTCTTAAACGTGGCGAGATTCCAATATATGAGCCAGGACTCGCAGGTATGATAGAAAAAAATGTATCAGGGGGCCGCCTCTTTTTTTCTACTGATACCAAGGCTGCTGTATGCGAAGCTGAAGCTGTGTTTATTGCTGTTGGCACTCCGACTTCCAGAAGAGGCGATGGGTATGCTGATTTAAGCTATGTTTATGCGGCAGCAAAGGAGTTAGCCCAATATCTTGAAGGCTACACTGTTGTCGTGGATAAAAGCACTGTTCCGGTCGGTACTGCCAGGCAGGTATCCAGAATAATTAAGGAGGTCAACCCGGATGCCGATTTTGATGTGGCTTCCAACCCCGAATTCCTTCGGGAGGGTGCGGCTATTAGTGATTTTATGCGACCTGACCGGGTTGTGCTTGGTGTGGATAGTCAGCGGGCTGCGAATCTGCTTAAACAACTCTATAATCCTCTTTATCTTATTGAGACTCCGATGGTGATAACCGGAATTGAGACTGCGGAACTTATTAAATATGCATCAAATGCATTTCTTGCAACTAAAATCAGCTTTATAAACGAGATAGCTAATCTGTGTGAATCTGTGGGTGCTGACGTGCTGGCGCTTTCCAAAGGGATGGGACTTGACGGGCGAATCGGGAAAAAATTTCTGCATGCAGGTCCCGGCTATGGAGGCTCCTGCTTTCCAAAGGACACGTTAGCTCTTATGCGGATTGCGCAGGAATACGGGTCTCCGTTACGGATAGTCGAGACTGTGGTTGAAGTCAATGCTGCGCAGAAGGCCGGAATGGTTCGTAAAATACGGGAGGCTTTAGGTGGTAGCGAGGCAGGGAAAACAGTAGCCGTACTCGGGCTTACCTTTAAGCCTGAGACCGATGATATGAGAGATGCTCCATCGCTTACGATCCTTCCAGCTCTGGTCGAAAAGGGAGCAATAGTCAGGGCACATGACCCGCAGGGCATGGAAGTTGCCAAGGAGCTTATGCCGGAGGTTGAATACGGGGACGATGCTTACGAAACCTGCCGTAGCGCTGATTGTGTAATATTGATGACCGAGTGGAATCAGTACAGGGCGCTTGATCTGAATAGACTCAAAAACATGTTAAAGGAACCGAATTTTATCGATTTAAGAAACGTCTATGATTCTCAAATGATGCGCGATTTTGGCTTCAGCTATACAGGTGTGGGAGTTCAATGAAAGTTCTGGTTACGGGCGGACAAGGAATGCTTGGACAGGACCTGGTTTCTGTTCTGAGTAAAAAACAGGAAGTATTTGCGCCTAAAATGAGTGAATTGGATTTGACAGATCGCGGTATGATAAAAAATTGCCTTGAGGCGTTCTCTCCTGATGTTGTAGTCAACTGTGCTGCCTATGTTCAGGTCGATCAAGCCGAAGAAGAGGTAGAGCAGGCTTACAGTGTTAACGCATTTGGTGCTCAGAATATAGCACTTGCCTCTGCAAAACAGGGCTGTGCCCTGTGTCATGTTAGTACAGACTATGTCTTTGACGGCTCAAAGAAAATGTTTACCCCCTTTGACCAAACCGCTCCACTTAATGTTTACGGAATGTCCAAGCTGGCCGGTGAGTGGTATGTGCGTTGGGCGCTTAACAGGTTTTATATTGTTCGTACAAGCTGGCTTTACGGAAGGCACGGTAATAATTTTGTTGATGCCATACTGAAAAAAGCGGCTTCTGAAGGAGATCTGAAAGTGGTGCATGATCAAGTTGGCGCACCCACTTGGACTGTTTCATTGGCTGCTGCTCTTACAAAACTCATTGAGACCGAAGCCTATGGTATTTACCATTACACAGATGATTCAGGTGAAGGTGTTTCCTGGTATGATTTTGCAATAGAGATTCTTAGACAGGCTGGTATCGACAGAAACGTATTGCCCATTGCAACTTCAGAATTTCCTCGCCCTGCAACGCGGCCTCAAAGAAGTACGCTTGATTGTTCTCTTATAAAAATGCTTGGAATTGAAAAAGAAGACTGGAAAACGTCTTTGGAGCTGTATCTCAAACCTTAATGCCACATCTCTTAGATAACGGAGGATATTGCATATGAAAATACTGGTTACAGGTGGAGCCGGATACATAGGCAGTCATATGGTTGCAAGGCTGGGGGAGCTTGGCCACGAGGTTGTGGTATATGACAACCTTTCATATGGACATGACTGGGCTGTATTAAGCGGCAAGCTTGTGGTTGGTGATCTTGCTGATCGACCGCTTCTTAAAACGGTTCTGACTGCCGGAAACTTTGATGCCGTAATGCATTTTGCCGCTTTCATAGTGGTTGATGAATCAGTTCGGGAGCCGCTCAAGTATTACCGGAACAATTTTGCAAATGCGCTGAACCTGATCGAGGCTTGCCACGAGGCAGGAATCAAAAGGTTTATATTTTCTTCCACGGCTGCGGTATACGGTATGCCGGAAAGCGGTCAGGTAACTGAAGATTCTCCATTTGCAGCCATAAATCCCTATGGCGAATCCAAAGCTATGGTTGAGAAGATGCTGAAGGATTTTTCCTTAGCAGTATCGGATTTTAATTATGTTTCTCTCAGGTATTTTAACGTGGCCGGAGCTGATGAACAGATACGCATAGGTCAGGCGCGTCAGGATGCGACACATCTGATAACCGTTTCACTCAGAACCGCTCTTGGAAAGCGGCAGGAACTTCTGATATTCGGAACCGACTACGATACGGATGATGGCACATGCATTCGTGACTATATTCATATACAGGACCTGATAGAAGCCCACGTACGAGCCCTTGACCATCTTGCAGATGGAGGAAGTAGCAGGGTGTTTAACTGCGGCTATGGCCATGGTTATTCTGTCAAAGAGGTTGTATCTAAGGTGAAGAATGTAACAGGTGTTGATTTTAAGGTGGTCGAGACTGACCGAAGAGCCGGAGACCCCCCTGTTTTAATAGCGGATTCAAGCCGTTTAAGGAGCGAGCTTGGATGGCAGCCAAAGCATGATGATCTTGGTTTTATAATAAAAACCGCATGGAAGTGGGAGAAAAAATACCAAAAAAGGCTAGAAATAGATGGCGAAGATTCTCGAGGTTCATCCTCTTAACCCTGAACCACGCATTCTTGAACGCGCATTCGGAGTTCTGCGTGATGGCGGAGTGATTGTGTATCCTACAGACACTGTTTATGGTATCGGCTGTGATATAACCAGGCAGGCCGCCATAGAGCGCATCTCCAGAATAAAGGGGCGCGATCCCAAAAAACCGTTTTCTCTTGTCTCTCCAGACCTCTCCGCTGTAAGCAAGTATGCCAAGGTGTCAAATTACTCATTCAGGATACTTAAGCGTTTTCTCCCCGGGCCTTATACTTTTGTACTTGCAGGTAATAAGGAAGTTCCGAAGGGACTAAGAAGCAGGCAGAAAACCGTGGGCATACGCATTCCTGATCATCCTGTTCCCTTGGGACTGGTCAGGCTTCTGGGGCGTCCTATCATCAGCACCAGTGCAAACAAAAGTGGTGAAGACATAATTACAGATCCTGCTGAGCTGGAATCCAGGCTGGGCCGTTTGGTGGATCTCATTTTGAGTTGCGGTCCGTTGCCGGTTCTGCCCTCTACTGTAGTTTCGCTAATTGGGGACCGCGGGGAAGTGCTTCGTCGAGGTGCCGGAGACTCATCTTTTTTCAGTGAGTTTTGATATTTTTTAGATGCGTATTTCTATGTTCACAAAATCTTCACAATTATAGTATTATTATATATACGGGAGAAGGGACTTTCCCTCCTGACCCTTCTTTCCATTATTCTTATCGGGAACGCCTTTAGGTGTTCCCGATTTTTTTTGCTCTCCTCATTACAAAACATTTAAAACAATCCACTTGCCTGTTGCTACAAAGTAATTGCTTCATATGATACTATGTAAGTTATCTGAAATTAATTTGTCCTATGGGGGGTGCGAATGAAGAAAAAAATACAACTAGATGAACTTTGTATCAACACCATAAGAATGTTATCTATTGAAGGTGTTGAGAAGGCTAAATCCGGTCATCCGGGGGCTCCCATGGGGGATGCAGCCATGGCTTATGTACTATGGACCCGGCATCTTTGCCACAATCCAAAGAACCCGACCTGGATGAATCGCGACAGGTTTGTACTTTCGGCAGGACATGCTTCCATGCTTCTGTATTCGCTTTTACATCTTACTGGCTATAAATTGCCGATGGCAGAGTTAAAGAGGTTTAGACAGTGGGGCAGTCTCACTCCAGGCCATCCCGAGGTGGATCGCGATATCGGAATAGAGATGACCACCGGACCACTAGGCCAGGGATTTGCAAGCGGTATTGGCATGGCCATGGCCCAGAGATATCTGGCAGGCTATTTCAACAAGCGGGGCTTTCCAATACTTGATTACAATATTTACGGCATATTAAGTGACGGTGATCTTATGGAAGGAGTTGCCTCAGAGGCGGCTTCTCTTGCCGGACACCTGGGCCTTGGAAAGATTGTTTATTTGTATTCTGATAACAGAATTACCATTGATGGTACCACCGATATTTCGTTTACCGAGGATAGAGGAAAAAGATTTGAAGCCTATGGCTGGCATGTTCAGCACGTTGACGGTCTGGATATCAAGGCAATAGACACGGCCATACAGAAAGCAAAGAAAGAAACAAAACTCCCCTCAATTATTATAGCGCGTACCCATATTGGCTATGGCAGTCCGCACAAGCAGGATTCTCCTTCAGCACATGGCTCGCCGCTTGGAGCGGAAGAAATCAAGCTTGTGAAGGAACACTTTGGTTGGCCGCAGAAACCCGCTTTTTATCTGCCGAAGATCGCGCTTACTCATTTCAGAAAGGCGCTGGGAAAAGGCCGGGCTGCTGAGGCTGCGTGGAAGAATATTGTGAAGCGCTACAACAAGGAGTTTCGTGAGTCTGGCATTGTGCTGAAGGATCTGGCTGCTGGTCGACTTCCTGAAGGATGGGAAAGTTCACTGCCTCAGTTTGATGCCGAGGTTGGAAAGCTTGCCACAAGATCGGCTTCCGGCAAGGTTTTAAACGCTGTTGCTGATAGTCTTCCGATGCTGATCGGAGGCTCAGCAGACCTTGCGGCTTCAAACAATACCGACCTGAAGGGACTGGGGGAATTTGCGGTTGACAAGGCTGGCAGGAATGTACGGTTTGGAGTTCGTGAACATGCTATGGGATCTGCTATGAACGGAATGGCTTTAAGCGGAATTATTCCGTACGGTGCGACCTTTCTGGTTTTTTCAGACTACATGAGGCCGGCCATCCGGCTTGCGGCGCTTATGCGGATACGTGTGATTTACGTTTTTACTCATGACTCCATCGGGCTTGGAGAAGATGGCCCTACTCACCAGCCTGTTGAGCATTTGGCCGCGCTCCGGGCTATACCCAATCTGGATGTTATAAGGCCTGCTGATGCAAACGAGGTGTCGGTTGCCTGGAAAATGGCAATTGAACGCTCTGATGGTCCGACAGCTATTATTCTTACCAGGCAGGGATTGCCAGTGCTGGATAGAAAAAAATATGCTTCGGTTTCATCTGTGGAAAAGGGTGGCTATATAATTGCTGATACGCTGCGTGGAAAAAAGCCGGATTTAATAATTATCTCTACCGGTTCCGAGATAGAACTTGCCTTGGCCGCCCACGAGCGGATGACTGAGGCAGGGGTAGCTGTTCGGGTAGTGAATATGGCTTCCTGGGAGGTCTTCGAACGGCAGACTTTGAATTATCGCCAGAAGGTTTTGCCTTCGGATATCCGCGCGAGGCTAGCTATCGAAGCAGCCTCTCCAATGGGATGGGAACGTTATGTAGGAGTAGACGGGGTTATACTGGGAATTAACGGGTTCGGGGCATCTGCGCCGGCTGGTGTGGTTTTTGAAAAGTTAGGATTTACACTTGACAACGTGGTAAAACTGGCTCATGGTCTGCTTGGGAATTAAGAACTAAGCACTATAAGGGAAGGCTTTAACACAAACACACTCAAAGGAGGTAGACAGTATGAAAATTGCTATTGTCGGATTGGGTCGCATGGGAATGAATATGGCTCGTCGTTTGCTTCAGCGTGAACATCAGGTGGTAGCCTTTAATCGCAGTGCTGATAAGGTGCAGCAGATTGAGTCTGAAGGAGCTATAGGCGCGGCCTCTCTTGAGGATGTCGTAAAAAAACTCGAGAGTCCGCGCGTTGTCTGGTTGATGCTTCCTGCGGGTAATGTGGTTGATGAGCATGTTACTGCCCTGGCGGATCTATTGGAAAAAGGAGATATAGTTGTCGATGGTGGCAACAGCTATTATAAGGATGATATAAAACATGCTGAAGAGTTAGCCAAAAAGGGTATTCGTTATATGGATGCCGGAGTAAGCGGTGGTATCTGGGGTCTGAAGATCGGATACTGCACTATGGTCGGAGGGAACAGGGATGTTTACGAGCACCTGGAGCCTGTTCTGAAATCGCTTGCCCCTGTTGAGGGATATCTTTATTGCGGTCCTACCGGATCCGGTCATTTTGTAAAGATGGTTCATAATGGTATTGAATACGGAATGATGGCAGCCTATGCAGAAGGGTTTGAGATAATGAAGGCTTCTGACTACGGGGCTGATTTTGACTTTGAGAAAATTTCACACCTCTGGAACCAGGGAAGTGTGATTCGTTCCTGGCTTTTGGAATTAGCTGAAGACGCTTTTAAGGACGATAGTGATATGTCCTCGCTTAGCGGTTGGGTGGAGGATTCAGGCGAGGGACGCTGGACTTTACAGCAGGCTATGGAAACCAATGTGCCTGCGCCTGTTATTGCGGCTTCACTTTTTCAGAGGTTCAGATCGCGTCAGGATGACCCTTTTTCGAATCGAGTTCTGGCTGCTCTGCGGAACAAGTTTGGCGGTCATGCTGTGAAGAAAAGCTAATACAATGAGCGACGAAATTCGTCCCAAGCTTAAGGTTACTCAACCTGATGATGGAACATTATGCCTGGTTGAACCGGTGAGTGATCCGTTTGTGCTGGTAATTTATGGAGCCTCCGGCGATCTTGCTGCGAGGAAGGTGCTGCCTTCGGTATATAAACTTTACCGGCAAAGGTTGCTGCCGGATAAATTTGCTGTTGTGGGTGTGGCAAGGACCGGTTTTTCGGACGATTCATTTCGTGCGGCTATGCTTGATGCAGTGAAACGCTTTGTTCCGGAAACCTTTGACGCAGACTCCTGGGATGATTTTGCCGGGCGTTTGTATTACCAGTCGATCCAATATGATAGCGACGAATCGGGCAAACTGCTGGGTGAACGTCTGGATGAAATTGACAAGGCTTTTGGTATAAGTGGCAACAGGGTTTTCTACATAGCGTTGCCTCCCATGCTTTATGAGACTGTTATCGACAACATAGGCGGCGCAGGCCTAGCCCGCAAAGAGCATGGCTGGACGCGTATTATTATTGAGAAACCTTTTGGTCATTCCCTTAAGACATCCAAAACTCTTACACACACACTTCATAAGTATTTTGAAGAAGATCAGATATTTCGTATAGACCATTATCTCGGCAAGGAGACCGTTCAGAATATTTTGATGTTTCGGTTTGCAAACGCTATTTATGAGCCTATCTGGAACCGTCGTTATATCGATCATGTACAGATTACCGCGGCTGAATCGCTGGGAATAGAGCACCGTGCCGGATATTACGAGAGCGCGGGTGTTATTCGTGATATGTTTCAGAATCACATATTACAGCTTTTAGCCCTTGTTGCTATGGAGCCTCCGGCCAGGTTTGAGGCAGAAGAGGTGCGTAACGAAAAGACAAAGGTGTTTCGCTCTATCCGGCCTTTTGATACAAGAAAAATGGATGAAAGCTGGGCTGTCGGTCAGTATGTGGTTGGCATAGTGGATGGAAAACCTGTACCGGATTACAGGTCTGAAAAGGATGTGCCGGCAGGTTCTAATATTTCAACCTTTGCCGCCGGAGTTTTTCATGTGGATAACTGGAGGTGGCAGGGTGTTCCGTTTTTCTTACGCTCCGGAAAAAGGCTGGCCAAAGGAATCACTGAGATTGCAATTCAGTTCAAAGCAGCTCCGCACTTAATGTTCGACCGTGTTTTGGCTGGTTATGCAGGTCCGAATGTTCTTGTTTTTCGCATTAAGCCTGATGAAGGCATCATGCAGAGTTTTTTTACAAAAGTTGCAGGGTCACGTTTGTGCTTGCAGCAGGTGCGCATGGAGTTTTCCTATGAGAGTGTAAGCGGTGGTGCTGCGTTTGATGCTTACCAGAAGGTGCTTCTTGATTGTATGAGCGGTGATCAGATGCTGTTTGTGAGGCAGGACGGAATTGAACTTACCTGGGAACTGCTGGATCCGGTTCTTTCGGCTCTTGCCGGTTTCGGTCCACCGGCCCCTTATGCCTCTGGTTCAGAAGGCCCTGCTAATGCTGATAGTCTAATCAGTAAAACTGGCAGAAACTGGAGGCGTCTGGCACAGCTATGATTCAGACATGGTTTCGTTTGGTTACTCTTTTTTGTTTATCTTTGTTTTTGTTTGTTCCCGGAAAAGTGTATGCAGATTATGAAGTAGAGACAGCTTACAGCTTGGGTATGGGGCCTCGTGTTGATAATCTTGACTGGAGTATTGCTGGGGATATTAACGGGGAAAACCCGAATATACTCTCAGAGTTAACCTGGACAGATCTGGAGATAGCTCAGATTAAAGGTGATTTCAAAATTGCTGTTGGTAAATCCATGCATTTTTTTTATTTAAGAACAACGCTTGCTTATGGCGAGATAATGGCCGGAGATAATCAGGATTCTGATTATTTTGGTGACAATCGAACTGTTGAATTCTCGCGGTCGAATAACAGCTCTGACAGTGGTTACGTCTCTGACGCGTCTTTTGGGATGGGGTATCAACTAAGGCTCTTTTCCGGACGAATAAAAATGGCCCCAATCCTTGGGTATTCCTCAAGTCGGCAGAATCTGCGTATGACGGATGGATTTCAGACAGTACCGCTTATGGGGTCTTTCGAGGGATTGAACAGCACATATGAAACCCAGTGGAGAGGTCCGTGGATAGGTTTGGATCTCTCTGCTATGCCGATTAATAAAATAGAGTTATTTGGAAAATTTGAATATCATTGGGCTGATTACCACGCTGATGGTAACTGGAATTTGAGAAGCGATCTGGCGCATCCTATCAGTTTCGAGCACGATGCTGATGGAACCGGAATTGTGATCTCAGCCGGAGGAGCATACAATTTTAATGAGCGGTGGTCACTGAAAGTTTACCTGGATATAAAGCAGTGGTCGACGAATTCGGGCCTAGATAGAGTTTTTACAGGCAATGGTGGATATGCTGATACGAGCCTAAACGAGGTAAACTGGGATTCTTTTGCAACAGGTGTCGGTGTTACTTATACTTTTAAAGCTATAAGCAGACCCAAACAGGCGCTTTATTATTAAATTAGTAGAGGCTTAAATTATGGCAATAACTACAGTCAAATAAGGAGGCAACTCTGATTTTGATCTTCACGGAATTTCCTTCCAATCTCTAAAAGTCGCTGTGAAACGCTTTATAAAATGAATTACTACCTTAAACTGACACCTACAGGCCATCTTCGCCTGCTGGAGGGCGAAGACGATACCGGGACAAAACCCGATGCCTGGATGAAGAAAGTTACGACCGCTTTTTCGTCATCCCATGCTGAGGGCCTTTTTGCACTCGCCGCTGCAAGGCCGGATACACCGCCGCCGCCATCACTTTCATTTTGGCGTGACTTCGTTTGCCGATACCTGACACAACTGTGCCGCTCACCCGAGTCAGTCGGGAAGCAACTTAACCCTATTGAGTCACCCTCTGAATCCGAACTGGCAACTATGCTGCTTTCAGCGCCGCCAATGCATGGAGGAGAGTATCTGAACTCCGAGGTGCTTCGCGGCCTTTGGGTGGACCTGGACTCGTGGGCGCTTAGAGAGATCGCTGCGTCAAAAGACGGCTTGATCGGATGGTTGAAGAAACACGCAGCGTCCTGGCATCAGGTCGGACGCGTCTGCTTTCATCTTGCGGAGAATAAGCGAGATCCCGAGCTGCCTTTTGCGTTTATGGCTACCTACGCGCCGAGCCTTTCCAGAGGAGGACAAGTACAGTACAGGCCGCTGGGCAAAGCACTTCAGGAATATGCGGGAGGAAGAAACAAGAAAGAGTTGCTCAATCTGCTTTCGCCTATACACCGGGCCTCTGAAAAAATAGATTTCGTCAAGAATATGGTTGATTCAGGTGATGTTTTTCACCCTCTGGCCTGGACTCCTGAGGAAGCCTACCGCTTGCTAAAGGATGTGCCTCTTCTTGAAGAAAGCGGCCTTCTTGTGCGGCTTCCGGACTGGTGGAGAAAGCGCCCCCGTCCGCGCGTTGCCGTGACCATCGGCGAAAAAAAACAGAGCAAATTCGGCATAGACGCAATGTTGGATTTCAAGGTCGGCATTGCTCTTGGAGACCAAAACCTGACCAAAGATGAATGGCGTCAGATCATGGAGACAGAGGATGGCCTGGCATACATCAAAGGACAGTGGATCGAGGTCGACCGTGAAAAACTGTCCGAGGCGCTTGAGCATTGGAAACAAGTGGAAGCTGATGCAGCCGAAGAAGGAATCTCATTTATTGAAGGTATGCGTCTTCTGGCTGGAGCGCCTGCAAACCTGAATGTCGATGGTTCACCTGAAGAGGTGGAACATGAGTGGGTTTTTATTGACCCTGGTAAATGGCTTTCTGAAGTTCTCTCAGAGCTTCGGAATCCAGACGGGTTAAAAAAGGCCGGAGTACGTAGCAGTGAGTTTCACGGCAAACTTCGTCACTATCAGGAAACCGGGCATAATTGGCTCTGGCTTCTGTCAAGTCTCGGGCTTGGCGCCTGTCTTGCCGACGACATGGGACTAGGCAAAACCATTCAGATAATATCTCTTCTACTCACACTGAAAGAAACAAAAAAATCGTCAACTAAAAAACCATCGCTTCTTGTACTTCCGGCATCGCTTCTGGCTAACTGGAAGGCCGAGATTAAGCGCTTTGCTCCAACTCTCAAGGCATCCTTCATTCATCCCTCGGAAACGGAAAAAAGAGTTCTTGACTCCATGGCCGGGAAGGCCGACGAGGCTCTTGCGAAAACCGACATCGTCTTTACCACCTACGGGATGCTGCTCAGGCAAAAATGGTTGCTCGACATGAAATGGCGGCTGGTCATTCTGGATGAAGCCCAGGCCATTAAAAATCCCTCTTCACGCCAAACTAAAACAGTCAAACAGCTCAAGGCTGATGCCAGGATCGCACTTACAGGCACTCCGGTGGAAAACCGGCTTTCCGACCTTTGGTCACTTTTTGATTTTCTCTGTCCAGGCCTGCTTGGTTCGGCAACCAGATTTAAGAAATTCATTAAGGCTCTGGAGGCCAGGGAGCATGATAGATACGCACCGCTTAGAAATCTTGTCGGGCCGTATGTTCTAAGAAGGCTCAAAACTGACAAGAGTATTATCTCAGATTTGCCCGATAAAACCGAGATGAAGGCCTTCTGCGGTCTGGCGAAAAAACAGGCAGCAATTTACGCTAAGTCTGTGAATGAACTTACAACAGTGCTCGAGGAACTCGACGGGATAAAACGGCGAGGGATTGTACTGGCCTACCTTATGAGATTTAAGCAAATATGTAATCATCCAAGCCAGTTTATAGGCGACGGCCAATATAAACCGGTAGACAGCGGTAAGTTCGACCGGCTGAGAACAATCTGTGAGGAAATTCTGTCGCGGCAGGAAAAGGTTCTTGTATTTACCCAGTTCCGTGAGATGACTGAACCGATCGCAGCTTTTCTCGGAGAAGTGTTTGGTCGAGGTGGCCTTGTCCTACACGGTGGAACAGCAGTAAAGAAACGCAGGGCTCTTATTGATATATTTCAGAAGGAGGATGGCCCGCCGTTTTTCGTGCTTTCCCTTAAGGCTGGAGGCACCGGTCTCAACCTCACAGCCGCGTCGCACGTGATCCATTTTGACCGCTGGTGGAATCCGGCCGTAGAAAACCAGGCGACAGACCGGGCGTTCCGCATAGGCCAGCACCGAAACGTGGTTGTACACAAGTTTATTTGCCGGGGTACAATTGAAGAGAAGATCGATACACTACTCGAAGAGAAAAAAAACCTTGCCGATGATATTCTGAAGGCCGGGGCCGAATCCATGCTGACAGAGATGAGCAACGAGGAACTGCTCAAGGTGGTGGCCCTTGATATTGATCGAGCAAAATTATAACCCAATTTGAGCTATTTATCGCGAATAAATTAGTGTCTATCGAGCAATAAAATCTCTCAACTTGGGTATAAAGGAGCAAAATTAATGAGTCGATATGGTTGGAGTCCATACGTTTCAGTGGGCGAGCGTCGCGCGCGTGCTCGTAAGAAGATGGAGAAGCTCAGAAAAAAGGGTATGGATATCAAGCCCGTGGAAATCGAGGGTAGAAAGATTGCGCGAACATTTTGGGGAGAGGCCTGGTGCGATCATCTGGAATCATTCAGCGACTATGAAAACCGATTGCCACGCGGTCGTACCTATGTCCGTAACGGTTCGGTCTGCCATCTTGACATCGCCAAAGGCGAGGTTAACGCTATGGTCAGCGGCTCTGAAATCTATAAGGTTGAAATCTCTATTAAAACTCTTTCGCGTAATAAATGGAAAGAGGTAAAGAAAAGCTGCGCCGGGCAGGTAGCGTCACTTCTAGAGCTGCTTCAGGGCAGAGTTTCCGACAGCGTGATGGCAGTTGTGACCGACCGTAACAATGGGCTGTTTCCTCTGCCAGGGGAGATGAAACTTAATTGCAATTGTCCTGACTGGGCTGTTATGTGTAAGCATGTAGCAGCAGTGCTCTACGGAGTGGGAGCACGACTTGACCAAGAGCCGGAACTGCTATTTCTTCTTCGGGGAGCAAATCATGAAGAGTTGATCAGTTATGACGTCGATGTGGCTGCTGCCTCTGCAGGAAGAAAAGGTGGCCGCAAGCGTATCGCAGATGACGTTTTGACAGATGTGTTTGGCATCGAGATGTCGGAAGATGTGACACCCGCAAAAACAAAACCCTCACCGCGCCGTAAAAAAGCTGTGCCAAAGTCCAAAAAAATTCCCAAAAAAGTTTCCGAAAAGATCTCCAAGAAAGTCTCTAAAAAAGTCTCTAAAAAAGTTTTGAAAAAAGTCTCTAAAAAAGTTGCGAAGGTCATAGCCAAGAGTAGAGTAAAAAGTAAAGTTAAAAACAGCAATAGCAAAATTGTCGTGAAAAAAACTCCCACGTCAAAAAAAACTAAACTAAAGATATCGAAGCAATCCGCCCGAATTGCCGGCTTGGTCACTGGCACAGCAGTTACCGGATTGCGTGTGAAGTTCGGCATGTCGCAAAGCCAGTTTGCAAGGCTCCTGGGTGTAAGTGCGTCGACTATCGGAAACTGGGAAAAAGAGTCTGGAAAGCTTGACCTGAAGGCCAGCTCACTAAAAGCCTGGGATATGGCAAGAAAAATGACAAAGCGGCAGGCCTGGCAAAACCTGGATGAGTTATGATGGTCTGATTGACCACGGTCGTAAAATATTAACTTGGGTGGCCTACCTTTCGTTTGACCTGAAGCCTCTCGACAGGTGTGTGGGATTCCGTATAAACCGTAACGATTAGGTGCAAAGTTTGCAGGAAGTAAGAGACTGGTTGTCAAAGCTGTAAACGTCAACAGCAAAAGACGTGGTAGATAGGTGCAAAAAAATAGTAAATTTGCAACTATTGAATTTTAAAAGAAAAGTTTTACCCTAGCGTAGGGGAGTGGCTTTGTTGGTACTTATGCAACGTAAGTAACAATGTCCCGGACTTTTCTCGATTCCTTCCAGCCTTTCCCTATATGGTGACAATGAGTGCAATATTGTCCCTAGATCATTCGGCAACCTTTTTTTGTAGACTCTGTTGTCTTGTTCGTCCATAATACTCAGATAGCTGTTGTTTGAATGTAAATCAATAGCTCCGTACAGTTTCATAGCTGCATCTCCTCATGATGTTTAAATACTCTTATGAGCGAAGGTGCCTCCAATGGTGTGATAAACTTACAAAGTGTGGCTGGCTGAAACCTTCTTATATGATTATCAGATCTTTCATTGTGACAAATATTGATAATTTATTAATAGAAGAGGGTCTATGGTCAGCCCTCAAATTAATAAATAAGAGAGAGATTTCCATGATTTCATGTCAGTTGTTCACCGGTTGCAAGTTGCCAGGGTTGTTATTTGTTAATTTGAGGGCTGACCCTAGACCGTTGTGGAGTTTAATTATAAGCCCATTCTGAGCAGTCCTGGAAAGATTGATGTGCGCGGGGTTGAAATAAAAGAAGGAGTCAAAATATGAATACCGATCAATCTGATATTTCTCTCTTTCAAAGCGGCGCTGTCTGGTTGCGGGCGGATTTTCATCTGCATACCAAAGCGGATAAAAAAGAGTTTGAATACACAGAAGAAGAGAACGATTTTATTAGCAAATACGTTGACGCGCTCAAGCAAAACAGCATCAGGCTGGGCGTTATCACTAATCATAATAAATTCGATCATGGTGAATTCAAAGCATTGAGCAAAAAGGCAAGAAAAGAGGAGATATGTCTTTTGCCGGGGGTGGAACTGTCTGTCAATGATGGTTCAAACGGCGTACACACTTTGATAGTTTTTGGCGGACAGTGGCTTGAAAATGGTCAGAACTATATCAGTCCGTTTATAACCTCCATGTTTCTCGGTAAGTCGGACAGCGAATATCAGAACGAAAATAGTCGGAGTGACAAGAACATTCTTCAGGTGGTGGAAGAACTGGATAAAACCGCACGGGACTATTTTCTAATCTTTGCTCATGTGGAACAGAAAAACGGACTATGGAAAGAGTTGGGCGGTGGAAAATTAGGTGATTTTGCGGAAAACAGATATGAGGCGGTCAGAAAAAGAACTCTTGCCTTTCAAAAGGTGCGCACCCGCGATAATTACACAAAGGTAAAAAAAATGTTGAATAGCTGGTATCCCGCCGAGGTGGAGGGTTCCGACTGTAAATCAATTGCTGACATTGGCCGGGGAGAAAAGACGTTTATCAAACTGGGAGACTTCTCCTTTGACGCGGTCAAGTTTGCCCTGACCGACCACAAAAGCCGACTATGTAAAGAATCAGCACCTTCTTATAAACACTCTCATATCAAAAGCATCCGTTTTGAAGGCGGCACTCTGTCAGGTCAGACGCTGCGCTTTTCGCCCGAACTCAATACCCTGATCGGCATTCGCGGCAGCGGTAAGTCTTCGGTTCTGGAAGTGCTGCGCTATGTGCTTGGTATTCCCTTTGGCGCCAAAGCCGGGGATACCACGTATAAACAGGAGCTGGTCGGTTTTACCATGGGCAGCGGCGGCAAGGTGGAGATTGACACGCTGGATCGCTATGGCCAACCCTATGTGATTCGCCGAATTTTTGGGGAGAGTGCTTCGCAGGTGCTTGTTGATGGTCAACTGCAACCAGGAGTCTCCATCCGCGAAACAGTTCTGCAAAAGCCCATCTACTTTGGCCAGAAAGATCTCTCCAGCACAGGGGAAGGCTTTGAAAAGGATCTGGTGGACAAACTCATCGGTTCAAAGCTGGATAGTATCAGACGAGAAATCGACACACAGAAAATCAGGGTTGGCGAGGCCGTGGACCGCTTGCAGAAAATAGCAACAGTTGATGAGCAGATCAAGGAACAGGAAGAGGCCAGGCAGGACACTGAATACCGCCTGAAGTTTTACGCCGAACACAGGCTTGAAGAGAAACTCCAGAAGCGTCTGGAGTTTGATGCAGATGTTCGGGCGATGAAAAAGGGAGTTGATCTTGCTGTCGATTTTGCGTCTGATTTACGGGAGCTTCTGGCCAAGCATGAAGACGAAGTTCGGAACTTTGTCGGTTATGAATCAAAACACAACAAGGCTTTGTTTGATAAATTTTACAACGATTACAAGGCTGTTGTCGGGATAATTGATCAGATAAAGAGCGGCATTGCCACCCTGGCTGTCAGTCAAAAAGGACTGCGGGAAAAACAGTCGGAACTTGCCGAAATCCGTAAGGGTATGGTGGAAGAGTTTGCCGAGATAGAGCGAAAGCTGGCGAACGAGCTTAAAGGAGATAATACCCAGAACGTCAGTTCCGAGGAATTTCTGCGCTTGAAAAAGAGACTGGTGCTGGCAATTCAATTATTAACGGAACTTAATAAACAAAAAGCCAACAAGAAATCCTTTGAAGATGCTCTGCGGATTGAACTGCAAAAATTGAACGACCTCTGGCACAGCGAATTCACTGTGATCAAAGCCGAGCTTGACAAGGTTAAAAGCAGCAGCACTACCATTGCCATCGAGTCCGGTTACAAAGAGGATAAAAAAACGTTTTTGGGTTTTATGCAAGAGATGTTCAGAGGAAGCGGGATCCGAGAGACAACTTATCAGGGAATAGTAGACAAGTACCAGGATTTTATTGGAATTTATACGGATTTTAAAAATGCCAAAAGATTGTTTGGCAGTAATCCTCAGATTTTGACTGATCTGTTTATGAAAAATCTAAAAACCCTTCTCTCCTACCAAACCCCCAACCGGTTTACCATAAAATACCGGGGCAAGGAGTTGCAGCATCACTCCCTTGGTCAACGGGCGTCAGCGCTTATTCTCTTTGTCCTGAGCCAGCAGGAGAATGATCTTGTCATTATCGATCAGCCGGAAGATGATCTGGACAATCAAACCATCTATGAAGACGTAATCAAACTCGTTCGACGGATGAAGACGAATGTTCAATTTATTTTCGCGACCCATAATCCTAATATTCCCGTACTCGGTGACGCTGAGCAAGTTCACGCCTGTTCGTTTACGGATGACAATGTTTCGGTGCAAAGCGGAAGTGTCGATACATCCGATACGCAGAGTACCATTGTCAATATCATGGAAGGCGGCCGTGAGGCATTCAATCGCCGCAAGGAGATCTATCAGATATGGAAACCGTAGAACTTATGACCATTCTCGCCCAGGGCGAGGACAGTTTTCATCAATTCAAGAAAGATATTACCAACGCAGATTCTCTGGCTGCGGAGATGGTGGCGTTTTCCAATGGTCAGGGCGGTAAAATCATCATCGGTGTGAATGATAATGGAGTGATATCGGGATTGAGCACCTCTGATATACAACGACTCAATAAACTCATATCCAATGTTGCCAGCCAGAATATCCGACCTATTATCAATCCGACTACTCAAAACATGACGATTGATGGCAAGATGGTGCTCATTGTTGAGGTTGCAGCGGGCATTAATAAACCCTATCAGGATAAAGATGGTGTGTTTTGGGTCAAGAGTGGTGCGGACAAACGCAAAGCGACAGCAAGGGAAGAGATACAGCGACTGTTTCAGGCGACCAGCCTTGTACATGCCGATGAAGCCCCGGCCAACGGGCTGGGTCTCGCGGATTTGGATCATGAGTATTTTGCCGCGTTTTTCCGCAAACGCTACGGTGAATCTTTGGAAGAGCAAGGCATTCCGCTTGGTCAGACCATTGCCAATCTTAACCTTGGTAACGGTAACGTGTTGAACATGGCCGGAGCCTTATTGTTCGCGAAAAATCCATCAACACGGTTACCCGCTTTTATTGTTAAAGCAGGCAGCTTTCCCGGTACGGATATTTCAGGCATTGAGTATAGTGACAGTAAAGATATCACTGGAAAACTCGGTGATGTGTTTCGGCAAACCATTAGTTTTATTCTGGGAAATATCAAACTCATTCAAGGCGAACAAAGTGTAAACAGTCTTGGGGAACCTGAAATTTCTCGTATTACCCTGGAAGAACTCGTTGCCAACGCATTGATCCATCGGGACTATTTTATCTCTGCGCCGATTCGTATTTTCGTGCTTTCAGATCGCGTGGAAATTATCAGCCCGGGACATCTTCCCAATAATTTGACTATTGAGAACATAAAGGCGGGCAATTCAAACACTAGAAACCCCGTACTGGCATCCTTTGCCAATCAAATACTTCCGTATAGAGGATATGGCTCCGGTATTCTACGAGCACTGAAGTATCATCCGGACATTGAGTTTGTAGATGATCATGACGGCAACCTGTTTATTTGCAAAATCATGCGTACAAACAAGGCTGAATCATGAAAAAGCAGACTGAAGCCCGGCTTGAAGATGGCATTATCGATCACTTGACCAATCAGGTGGTGGTGGATTGCCGTCAGGGTGAAGCCAAGGAGCGTTACAATACCGAAAAGGCGCTTGGGATTCAGGTGGGGCACCCATCAGGATTAAGGCCGGTAAGAGACTTTCTTTGCAAACTACCAAGTGTTACACCGGTTCTCTGGAGGAGAACCGGGCTGCCAGCTTACAAGCCCTTGGCATCACATGATGCCCCAGAACAGAATAATCCAGAAGATAGAAAAGAGGAAGCTTGTATATGATTTGGCCAATACTTATACTTAGGGCTTGCCCTTATGCAACTTAAGCAACAACGAAAACACGAGGCCATAAGTTAAATTAGGCAATAACGCCAACTAAAGTTTTGCCTAAACTGACAGTGAAGAGTAAAGTGAAAAGCAGCAAGATCAAAATTGACGTGACAAAAACTATCACGTCAAAAAAAGCTAAACTATAAGGTATCGAAGCAACCCACCCGAACTGCTGGCTCTGTCACTGGCAAAGCAGTTAACGGATTGCGCGTGAAATTCGGCATGTCGCAAAGCCAGTTCGCAAGGCTTCTGGGTGTAAGTGTGTTGACTACCGGAAACTGGGCAAAAGAGCCTGGAAAGCTTGATCTGAAGGCAAACTCACTAAAAGCCTGGAATATGCTAAAAAAACTGACGACGCAGCAGGCCTGGCAAAAGTTGAAGGTGTAAAATAACTTGTCAAAATTCGATATGAAAACACCTATAGTCAAAATTTATCCTGATCCCGACAGCCTTTTCAGGGGTGCTGCTGAGAGGTTTGAAGAGATTTATACGGAATCTGTACGATTTTCGGATAGGTTTTCTGTTGTGCTGGCTGGCGGCAGTACGCCAAGAGGTCTGTATAATCTTCTTGCTGCCGAGTCTGAAGACCGTAGTATAATAGATTGGTCTCGTGTTCATTTTTTCTGGGGTGATGAGCGCTGTTTGCCTCCAGAGCATTCTGAGAGTAATTACAACATGGCATACAATGCGATGCTGCGGGATTTGAATTTGAATTTTAATAAGCCCGAAACACATATTCACCGTATAATTGGCGAGGAAGAGCCAAGTCGGGCTGCGGAACTTTACACGGCGGTTATAGAGGAGTATTTTGGCGGGATAGATAAGGTCAGATTTGATCTGGTGCTTCTTGGCCTTGGCGCTGACGGACATACGGCTTCTCTTTTCCCGGATTCACCGGTTTTGAAGGAGAAAAATAAAATGGTCGCTCCGGTATTGAAGCCTGGAATTCCAGGGCCTGCCAGGGTTACCCTTACATTTCCTGCACTGAACGCTTCTGCAAAGATTCTTTTTCTTATTTCCGGTGAATCAAAGGCAGCTATGGTAAGAAGGTTGCTTAATGGAGATATAAGTGAAGAACTACCGGCATCCATGGTCTGTCCGGTAGATGGAACCCTTGAGTTTCTTCTTGATGAGCAAGCCGCAAGTCTTTTGTCTTCTGCATAATTTTCCAGGGACTTATAAAATATCAGGGACGTATGAAATATATAGTAGGGGTGCATTGAAAATTTCCGAAATTCCCCTCTGATTCCCCCCTGATTCTTGAAGCAGGTGCTCAGATATGTTATTCTCACCAAAACCGTAGAGTTAAGGAGGATTTTTTGTGAAAAGTATATTCGGGTTGATGTTTGTAGCGCTTACATTGTTAATATTTATAGGATGTTCCGACAAGGGGCCAACACTTAAAGACGCTCCTACGCCGCCATCCGTTGAAAATCAGTCTAATTCTGAGACCTTTGAGGCATCTGAAATATCTGAAACATCTGAGACAGTAGCCAAACAACAACATCCTCCAATCAAGAAGAAGTTTGTCGGCACACCTGCTCCGGTTGCCGGAAGCATAGAGAAGGCTGAGAGTGGTACGATTGGGGAGGTTTTTGCTAACAAGGAGAAGTTAAAAGGTAAAGAGATTTCTGTTCGCGGTAAGGTTATGAAGTTTTCGCCAATGATTATGGGCAAAAACTGGGTTCACCTGCAGGATGGCACTGGCGAAGCGGCAAGTGCTACCAATGACTTGACGGTCACCACCAATGACACTGTTACGGTGGGAGATATCGTGTTGATGACCGGTACTGTGGTTATTAATAAGGACCTTGGCGCTGGCTATACCTATGATGTTATTGTCGAGAATGCCACGTTCAAAGTTGAATAGATTTAATATATTGAATATATTAAATAGACTGTAAGAAGTGTGAAAGAATCCCTTCAAAAGGCCAAGGTTCTTATAGATGCCCTGCCCTATATCCGGAGTTTTTCGGGTAAGACTGTGGTTATCAAATACGGTGGCGCAGCCATGGTCGAAGATTCACTTAAAGAGTCGTTTGCTCAGGATATTGTGCTTCTTAATTTTATCGGTATAAGGCCGGTGGTGGTGCATGGCGGCGGTCCGAAGATCTCAATGACCATGGAGCGTATGGGTAAAAAACCCACATTTATACAAGGCCAGCGCTTTACTGATAAAGATACAATGGATATCGTTGAGATGGTTCTTGGCGGTCTTGTAAATAAAGAGATAGTATATTTTATTAACAGCCATGGAGGCCGTGCTATAGGGCTTACTGGTAAAGATGGCGGTTTGATCAGGGCAAAGAAAAAGGTTGTCCGCAAGTCAACAAAAGAATCAGGCACAGGTGCTCCTGAAATTATGGATTTGGGGCTGGTGGGGGAAGGCGAAAGCATAGAGCCACGGGTGCTTACTGTACTTGAAGAAAACAACTTCATTCCGGTGATCGCGCCAGTAGGAGTGGGGCCAAAAGGTGAGACATTCAACATAAATGCTGATTATGTGGCCTCGGCTGTGGCTGTGGCTGTTGGCGCTGAAAAACTTATGCTGCTTACTGATTCTCCGGGAATCCTGGACAAAAAGGAAAGGTTGATTCCTACTCTTGATAAAAAGAAAATAGGCAGGCTTATTAAGGACGGAACCATAAGCGGGGGAATGTTGCCGAAGGTTGATGCCGCGCTTAAGGCCCTTACAACCGGTGTGCCCAAGGTGCATATTATAGATGGAAGAGTGCCGCATGCTCTTCTTTTGGAGGTTTTTACCAGCGAAGGTGTTGGTACTGAAATTGTGGTTTAGTCTATGGATAAAATATTAGTAATCGGTGGGGGAGGGCGTGAACACGCTCTGGTTTGGAAATTAGCTCAGAGTTCTGAAGTCGGGCGAATATACTGCGCTCCAGGCAATGCCGGTATATCCAGGTATGCTGAGTGCCTAGATATCAAGGCTGATGATATTTATTCTCTTAAAGAGTTTGCCAAATATGAGCAAATAGATCTTACTGTGGTTGGCCCGGAGGTTCCACTTTCCAAAGGGATTGTCGATCTGTTTCAGAAGGAGGGTCTGAGGGTTTTTGGTCCTGAAAAGGCTGCTGCACGTCTTGAGGGAAGCAAGCGGTTTGCAAAGGACTTTATGCGTGATAACGGCATTCCCACTTCCGAGTACAAAGTGTTTTCATCCTATGTGCATGCAGAAGAGTATGTGAGATTAAAGGGAGTCCCTATTGTAATCAAAGCTGATGGCCTTGCTGCCGGTAAAGGGGTTTTTGTTTGCTCAACAGTAAATGAGGCTGTGGATGCTCTTAAAAAAGTAATGAAAGACAGGGCCTTTGGTGAAGCCGGAGATCAGGTTATTGTAGAAGAATGCCTGAAAGGGGAAGAGGTCTCGTTTATGGCTATTTCTGATGGAGAAACCCTGATTCCACTAGCCTCCTCTCAGGATCATAAACGTATATTCGATAGAGACAAAGGACCAAACACTGGCGGTATGGGAGCCTATAGCCCGGCGCCAATTATTGATGATATTTTGACTGCCGAGATAATGGAGAAGGTGATGAATCCTGTGGTTACAGGAATGAAGAAAATGGGGATTGTCTTTAAAGGCGTTCTCTATGCGGGCCTGATGATAGTTGAAGGCAAACCAATGGTGCTTGAGTTTAACTGCCGTTTCGGCGACCCGGAGGCCCAGCCGATTCTGGCACGTATGGACTCTGATCTGTACGAGGTAATGAACGCCTCTGTGGATGGCAATCTTTCAAGCGTAAATATTGTCTGGAAGGATCAAGCCGCGGTCTGTGTTGTGATGGCTGCCGGAGGTTATCCGGGTTCTTATGATAAAGGCAAAGTTATTGAGGGGCTGGACCTGGCTTCTCAAATGGAAGACATTACTGTTTTCCATGCAGGGACAGCTGGAAGTGGAAACGATGTGGTGACTTCAGGTGGTAGAGTGCTTGGTGTCACTGCTCTTGCTGGTGATGTGGGCGCTGCAATTAAACGAGTCTACGAGGCTGTGTCTGTCATCTCGTGGGACGCTGTTCAGTACCGAAAGGATATCGGTGCAAGAGCGGTAAAAAGGGCTGAAACGGGAGTTGTTTATGGGTAAAATTGTGGATTTTGAGTCTGATAAGTCATCTAATAAAGTACTCATTGTTATGGGCAGTGACTCTGACCTGCCTGTAATGGAGGAAGCTGCAAAGCTTCTGGATGAGTTTAATATCCCGTTTGAAATGACAGTGGCCTCGGCTCACCGAACTCCGGCTAGAGCTATGAGTCTTGCATCTGGCGCTGAAAAACATGGCTTTGTTGTGATAATAGCTGCTGCTGGCATGGCCGCTCATCTTGCAGGTGTTCTGGCTGCCCATACGATCCTGCCTGTTATCGGTGTGCCTATGGATGCTTCACCGCTTAAAGGCATGGATTCCCTGCTTTCTACTGTACAGATGCCACCAGGTGTTCCGGTTGCTACTGTAAGTATTGGCAGGGCAGGTGCAAAAAATGCCGCAATACTTGCTGCTCAGATCATTGCCCGTTTGGATGCCGAAGTGGCTGATTCACTTCATGCTTTCAAGGAAAAAATGGTTCGTCAGGTGGAGCAGAAGGCCGAGAGTATAGTAAAGTGTAAGGCGTAACCTCGCAGAATCAACACTGATAATTTCTGAGCAGAGCATATTTGCAGGTTGTATAATTAGAGTCTGTCCATAAATTGCCTTTTTTTATTTTTGTCATGCCCGAAGT